>CANCGU010000163.1 GCA_947377705.1 Comamonadaceae bacterium | reverse complement strand
AGCGTGAGGCCTAAGTAGCGGGCGAGATAGGCGTGTTCAAAATAGGTTTCGTTGTAGGGGCCCGGCGTGAGCAAAGCCACATGTGCGTTGGCCCCTTCGGGGCTGTGTGCCTTGAGCGACTCCACCCACACACGGTAGGTTGCGGCGAGGCGCTGGATGTTCATGGCCTCAAAGGCTTGCGGGAACTGGCGCGAAATGAGCAAACGGTTTTCTAGCAAATAGCCCAAGCCCGAGGGCGCTTGGGTGCGCTGCGACACCACGGCCCAGTTGCCGTCGGGCCCGCGTGCCAAGTCAAACGCCGCAATGTGCAAATGCGTGCCACCCACAGGCGCTACGCCATGCATAGCGCGCAAATAACCGGGGTGGCCTTGCACCAAGGCGGGGGGAATCATGGCCTCGCGGATGAGCTGCTGTGGGCCGTACACATCCGCCATCACGCGTTCGAGCAAACGCGCGCGTTGCTTCACGCCCACTTCAATTTGCTGCCAACTGTCGGGCGTGAGGATGAGGGGGAACAGGTCCAAGGCCCAAGGCCGCTGCGGACCGCCTTGGCTGGCGTACACGTTGTAGGTGATGCCGTTGTCGCGCACTTGGCGCGCCAAGGTTTGGGTGCGGCGGTCGAGGTCGTCTAGGCCGGTGCTGCCGAGTTGTTCAAAAAACGTACGCCACGGCGAAGACAGGTCTTGTGCTTGCGCCGCTTGCGCAAGGGCTTTGGCTGTGGCCGACGAAGCCGCAGGCGCACATTGACCTTGCAGCTCATCAAAGTGCCCGCTGTCGGCGGGATGTGCAAGGCCCTTCACGACGTCAACCAAACGTGGGGAAGCAACAGGCGCTGAAGATGGCGAGGAGGGCTTTTGCACAGTGGCTGCATTGTCTCACCGCCTTCGGGTTGTGGCATGAACTTCGTGGCGTGTTCAGGCGCGTCGCAAATCCAGCGTGAACGGGAACTCTTTGCTGGCAGGCACCCCCACGGTGGCTTGCGGCACATCGAATTTGCCCGGCGTGTGGGCCAGCGGGAAGAAGCGTGACAAGCGGCGGCTCTCGGCCTCATACGCGTTGACGGGAAAGCTGTCGTAGTTACGCCCGCCGGGGTGGGCGACGTGGTATTGACAGCCGCCGATCGAGCGCTTCATCCAGGTGTCCACGATGTCAAAGGTCAGCGGCACATGCACACCAATGGTGGGGTGCAAGGCCGACGAGGGCGCCCATGCGCGGTAGCGCACACCGGCCACGTATTCGCCTACCGTGCCTGTCGGCTGCAAAGGCAAGGGGCGGCCATTGACCGTGATGGTGTGGCGACTGGGGTTGAGCCCCGTTACATGCACCTCGATGCGTTCAAGCGACGAGTCCACATAGCGCACCGTGCCACCACTCGACCCTTCTTCGCCCATGACATGCCACGGCTCCAGCGCGTTGCGCAGCGTGAGGTTGATGCCCAGTGTTTGTAAGTCGCCCACGCGGGGGAAGCGGAATTCAAAGTGTGGTGCAAACCATGCGGGGTCAAACTGAAAACCGCAGTCACCCAGCTCGGTGAGCACATCGTCAAAGTCGGTTTTGACGAAATGCGGCAGCAAGAAGCGGTCATGCAGCTCGGTGCCCCAGCGGGTGGCGGGCGCTTGGTAAGGCGTTTCCCAAAAACGTGCCACCAAAGCGCGCAGCAAGAGCTGCTGCACGATGCTCATGCGTTCGTGTGGCGGCATCTCGAAGGCGCGAAGTTCGAGCAAGCCCAAACGTCCGGTGGACGAGTCGGGCGAGTACAGCTTGTCGATGCAAAACTCGCTGCGGTGTGTGTTGCCTGTGACGTCAATCAACAAGTTGCGCAGCGTGCGGTCCACGATCCACGGTGGCATATCGGCACCAAACTTTTCGCGGTTCTTTTGAATCTCTGCTAGCGCAATTTCAAGCTCATAAATTTGGTCGTTACGTGCTTCGTCCACTCGCGGCGCCTGGCTGGTGGGACCAATGAACATGCCGCTGAACAAATAGCTGAGCGAGGGGTGGTTGTGCCAATACAAGATGAGCGAGGCCAACAACTCAGGCCGACGCAAGAAGGGGCTGTCCGCAGGCGTGGCGCCGCCCATCACAATGTGGTTGCCGCCGCCTGTGCCGGTGTGGCGGCCATCGGTCATGAACTTTTCGGCAGACAAGCGCGACTCAAACGCGGCCTTGTACAAGAACTCGGTGTGGTCCACGATTTCCAGCCAGTTGTGGGCGGGGTGGATGTTGACTTCAATCACGCCGGGGTCGGGCGTGACTTGCAACACCTTCAGGCGCACATCGCGTGGGGGCGGATAACCTTCCAACACAATGCGTACGCCCAGCTCTTCAGCGGTGGCTTCAATCGCACTGAGCAGTTCTAGGTAGTCCTCAAGGTCGCCGAGGGGCGGCATGAAGACGTAAATCAAACCTTGTGGGTTCTCCATCGCCTTCAACTCAACGGCTGGGCCGTTGGCACGGGATGGGTCGCGCACTTCCACGCAAATCGCGGTGCGGGTGATCCAATGCGCCGATTGGTCTTTCGCAGGCACGGGGTGTGGGGCGCTTGGCACAAAACCGTCTTGGCCCATGCCGGTTTGCAGACCGACGGTGCCGCCTTGGGCGAGGCCGCCGCCCGCCACATGCGTGTTGATGTGGTGGCCCGTGTTGTGCGCAAAGTGCGTGTGACGCGCATGGTGCGAGTACTGCGCGCGCAAAGCCGCCGCGTGGGGCAGGGGCTTGCGTTCGGCAAAGTGGTCTTGCTCAATCGCGTAGGGGTAGTCGGCTTGGCTGACCCACGGCAGTGAGTCGAGTGGCAAGCGCAAGCCCATGGGCGAGTCGCCGGGCACGAGGTACATGCGCTCGTCACGCAAGAACCAAGGGCCGGTGGTCCAGCGCGGGCCGCCTGCCACTTCGCCGGCTTTGAGGGGCAGCACATAGCCCACAGTTTTGTCTAGGCCTTGGCCAAACACACGGCGCAGGCGCACGCGTTCCATCTCGTCGTCGAGCTTGGCGTCAAATGGGTCTACGTTGACGGGCAAGCGGCGTTCGCGCCACAGGTAGTACCAAGTGTCTTCAAAGCCAGGGGTGATGTATTGGTCGTCAAGCCCCAGTTTGTAGGCCAGGGTTTGGGTGAAGCGCTGTGCGTCTTCGGTGGTGTATTGGCTGGGTACGCGTTCGTCGGCGAACAAATCGGGGTTGTGCCAGCAGGGGTGGCCGTCGGTACGCCAGTAAATGCCCAGCGCCCAGCGCGGCAGCTGCTCGCCCGGATACCACTTGCCTTGGCCGAAATGCAAGAAGCCGCCATCGCCATATTCGGCTCGCAACTTGTGCACCAATTCGGTGGCAAAACCGCGTTTGGTCGGGCCTAGTGCATCGGTGTTCCATTCTGGTGCGTCGCGGTCGTTCACCGTGACGAAGGTGGGCTCGCCCCCCATGGTCAATCGCACATCGCCTTCGGTGAGTCGGCGGTCCACCTCGTCGCCCAAGGCCAGCACCTCCATCCATTCGTCTTCGGTGTAAGGCTTGGTCACGCGCGGGGACTCCATCACGCGGGTGACGTACATTTCGTGACCAAAGGTCACTTCGGCCTCGTCCACCAAGCCTTCAATGGGGGCGGCGCTTGATGGTTGTGGCGTACATGCCAGAGGAATATGGCCTTCGCCAGCCAACAGGCCCGAGGTGGGGTCCAGCCCAACCCAGCCCGCGCCCGGCAGATACACCTCGCACCACGCGTGCAAGTCGGTGAAGTCCACCTCGGTGCCGCTGGGGCCGTCGAGTGACTTCACATCGGGCGCGAGTTGAATCAAATAGCCAGAGGCAAAACGCGCGGCCAAGCCACAGTGGCGCAGCAAGTTGACCAGCAGCCACGCGCTGTCGCGGCACGAACCGCTGCGCAAGGTGAGGGTTTCTTCAGGCGTTTGCACACCTGGCTCCATGCGGATGGTGTACGCAATGTCTTCGTGCAGCTTGCGGTTGATTTCCACCAGAAAGTCGATGGTGCGAATGGGCTCGCGCTTCAGGGCTTTGAAGTCGATGCTTCTGAAGTAATGCTTGAAGTTGGGCGTGAAGCGGTTGGTCACCAAGTAGGGGGCTAGCTCTTGGGCCGAGGCCACACCGTAGGCGAAGGGAAACTTCTCGGCATGGGGCTCTAAGAAGAAATCAAACGGGTTGTACACCGCCATCTCCACCACCAAGTCCACCGTGACCTTGAACTCGGTCGTCTTCTCGTGAAACACCAAGCGCGCTTGGTAGTTGGCAAAAGGGTCTTGCTGCCAGTTGATGAAGTGCTCGGGCTCGACCTTGAGCGAGTACGAAATCACGTTGCTGCGACAGTGGGGCGCGGGGCGCAGGCGGATGACCTGCGGGCCTAACTCAACCAATCGGTCGTAGCTGTACTGGGTGACGTGGTGGAGTGCGGCATGGATAGACATGAATTACAACTAGCAAAACACGCGCCAAGCCTGATGCGCCAAAGCGGTGCGCATTTGGGTGCATGGGTTGGCTCAAGTTTCCAGCAGCCCCGCCGATACCCTAGGCATGTCAGTTTTATCTTTCATACCCGCCATGCGTTCACGCCATTTTTCTGTTGTTGCTTTTGTGTTGACCAGCCTTCTGGCTTGGGCTGCGCCTGCTTCGGCCGAGTGGAGCGAGTTGGTGAAGGACGATGAAGCCACCTATTACTTTGACAAAGAAGCGGTCATGCCCGTGCACGTCTCGCGTTACGCGTGGGTGTTGACCGATTTGCCCAAGGGTGACAAAACGCCCACCGGCGAAAACTACAAGTCGATGATGTTGCGCGTGCGCATGTACTGCAAGAACGACACGGTGGTGCGTCTGTCGGTGAGCTACTTTGACAAGCAAATGGGCAAGGGCAAAGAGGTCTCCGCTGACGATGTGCATGAGTGGCGCCCTCGCGAATACCCGATTCGCCCCAATACCTACTTGGCAGCTTTGAAGAAAGAAGTGTGCGGCGGTTCTAAAGCCGCTTCGGGTTAAAGCTCAGCCGACAACCCCTTGGATGCAAAAAGCCCCTGCCTAACGGTTGGGGCTTTTTAAGTTGTGAGTGGGCATTGCCCCTGTGCCGCTGCGTTGGGCCGAACATGCGGCCATGTTTTCTGTCATCACACCTTTGGCCTTGGGCTGGATTGCGGGCACGGCTTTGCAGTTGCAGCAGGCGCAGCTGTGGGCGGGTGAGGTGTATTGGGGGTTGGGCATCGTGGCGGCTAGCTTAGTGTGGCTACGCGTTTCAAATGCTTTAGCCCCGCGTATGTCCGTTGGTGCTTTTTGGGAGGCGGGTGTTTGGTTCGTGTTGGCCTGCACCTTGGCTTTTGCCCAAGCGGGCACGCGAGCCAACCACTACGTGCAAAGTGCTTTAAACCCCGTGCTCGAAGGCCGCACCTTGCAGGTGGTAGGCATCGTGGCCAATTTGCCGCAACGCATGGAAGACAGTGCGCGGTTTCGGTTTGAGGTGGAATCCGCCCGCGATAGCGATGGCAAGTTGGTGCAACTGCCATCGCAGTTACTGCTGGGTTGGTATGGCGATCGACTTCACAGGTCCGGCGGTCAAGACGACAAGCGGCAGGCACCTCCCACCGATTTGCGCCCTGGGGACCGCTGGCAGTTGGCGGTGCGCCTCAAAGCGCCGCATGGTCACATCAACCCACATGGCTTTGACTACGAGTTGTGGCTGTGGGAGCAGGGTTTGCAAGCCACGGGCTATGTGCGCAACAGCGCCAAAGATGCGCCACCCCAATGGCTGGGCCGTACAGGGTCGCACCCCGTGGAGCGACTGCGCCAGCAGGTGCGCAGCGCCATCGATGCCCAAGTCCCAGACCGTGCCATGGCGGGCATCGTGACGGCTTTGTTGGTGGGCGACCAAGCTGCGATTGAGCGTGCCGATTGGGATGTGTTCCGTGCCACCGGCGTGGCGCACTTGATGGCGATTTCGGGTTTGCATATCACGGGTTTGGCTTGGTTGGCAGCGTTGGGCATGGGTTGGTTGTGGCGGCGCAGTGATGTGTGGTCGCCTCGCAAACCTTGGAGCTTGTGGCTGCCCGCGCCCATCGCTGCCAGCGCGTGTGCCGTCCTGGTGGCACTCGCGTATGCGGTGTTCACCGGCTGGGGCGTGCCTGCGCAGCGCACGGTGTGGATGTTGGGTGTGGTCACGCTGTTGCGTGGGGGCGGCTTGCGCTGGCCCATCAGCCAGGTTTGGCTGAGCGTGTGTGCGGTGGTGCT
>CANCGU010000162.1 GCA_947377705.1 Comamonadaceae bacterium | reverse complement strand
TATTGACGAATTTCAGGTCGGATGGTTTCAAGCATGAAGCGCAAGTGCCCAATGATGGGGTAATTGCGCAAAATGGCATGGTGTGACTGTTGAAGGTCGTACAGCCCGACGATGCTGAGCAACAAAAACAGCGTTGGCCACCAACCACTGAGTCCCATGACACCTGCACCCAAGAGTGTGAAGATCAGCAACAACACGGCGGCCATGAACGCGGTGTAGCGCACTGGATAAATCTGATTGAGTTTGTCCAGCATGCGTGAGCTCCTGAGCTGATGAGGTTTTTAAGGTTTGGGCGTGAGTTTGGCTGCGAGTTTAGATTGCGCCAAAGCTGAAACTTCGGCACGCAAGCGAGCCGACGACAGTTGTTGATCTGCGGCGTGTTGCACATCTGAGAGGTGCGACAAGATGGTGCCGCGCAGGTCAAGCAGGTCTTGGTCAAGCTTTAGCAATCGCTCTTGCAGCTCGCGTTGCAAGGCCATGCGCTGTGTGAGTAAATTGACTTCAGCCGCAATGGTGCGCCATGTTTGCGTGAGCTCATCGCTAGGGGCAACGCGCAGCTGTTCAAACAGCTCATTGATGAGTGGGTCAAAGATGGGAGAGCTGCGCTCTTGCGCGTCGGCGTGCTCAGTCAGCGTAGGCACATTTTCTGGCACTGGCACTGGCACTGGCGCTTGTGCTGCTGGTTGGGTGTGGGATTGCAAGATCGCATTGACTTGCCCCCAACCTTCTTCAGGGGTGTACTGCTTGAGCCCTTTGAAGGATAAGAATTGCGGCTCGGTACTCATTTACTCATCACACCCATAGATATGCGTTTGAGGAATTGTGGAATGCCCATCGATGCAATTTGCGCGTTTTGTGGAGCACCCGTGTGGGGTGCTTGCTTTGCGGGCATGTCGTCGGGACGAATTTTTTGCATGCGATGACGGCCTAGGATGGAGTACTGACTTGACAGCGTGCTGGTGGTGGCTAACAGATTGTTGCGTTTCATGCCTGCTGCAGTGCCATTGACTTCTGAGAAAGTGTTCCCGCGCATGACACGGGTGTTGAGGGTGGTTTGACGCATACCTTGCGCTGATTCACGCATTTCACGCGCAGCACAAACGGACTGACCAAATTCATTAAAAGACGCACCGCAAGCATCTTGCAAATCCATCAAATAACCGCGTTCAAACATTTCACGCGCCGTTTGTGCTTCCAAAATGGGGGGGGCTAGCATGAAGCTGACAGGAAAGCGTTGCTTTGAGAATACATCACTTTTGAGCTGCTCTGGCTGCACGCGCGTAGGACAAACCAGCAAGGTGGGGGGTGTGTGAATGGCCGAGTCGAAAACCCAGCGGTGACGGCTCAAAAAGCCCGCAGTGGCCGTCAGTTCAATTTCAGACACCGAGGTGGGGACGATCACCAAGTCGAATTCGAACATCAGTTCGCCCGCGATGGAGTCGGTCCATGTCAAATCGCAAATCACGACTTCGGTGCTGCTCGCCGCACGGCGCAAATGAAGACGGGCGTCCAAGATGGGACGGTTTCCCCCTTGATCCAGCGGAAGAATGTGGTGTTGCACCACAACACCAATGTTAGGAGCGCGTGTCAGCCAAGTGCTAGAAGATCCATGTGTATCAAAGTCAATCATCGTCACAGTTTGACCTTGGCGACGCAAATAGGCGGCCAAATTGGCTGAAACGGTGCTTTTGCCGACGCCACCTTTTTGACTGGTGACCAAAATTTTGAATGTTGACATCTTTTTATCCTTCGCACTTTCCATAGCGCTGCATTTTTTATAAAACAACCGAAATTACTAACGGGGAATGGAATTTACATGGGCCTCGCTACACCGGTCAATGCCTCATTTCGCGCAAAAGTAGTGGCTCAACTAGCCTTTATGCATCGAATTGAATACTTTTATTCGCATCCCTATAATTAAAAGAATCAAAATTAAGAATATTCGCTATGTTGTTGATTTTTAAAAGAATTTTACAAGTGTCAAAAAAAACAACACTTTAGGGAGGAAAAGCCATCCGTTAAAATTGGCGAGTTAATTATTAAAAAATTGAAAGCCCTCATGTCTAACCGCCTTTTTGTTCTTCTTTCTGCTGCGTCAGTTGCTTTGCTGTCTGCTTGCAGCTCAACCAAACTCGACAACGTATCCGATGCCAAAGCATCTTCTTCTGTGGCATCGGTCGCATCTGTGGTGGCAGACCACTTGAACCCCAATAGCATCATCTCTAAAGAGCGCAGCGTTTACTTTGACTTTGACAAGTTCGACATCAGGGCTGATCAAGCGACTGTGGTTGAGCGTCAGGGCAAATATTTGGCTGCTAACTCAGCGCTGAAAATCCGTGCCGAGGGCAATGCCGACGAACGCGGTGGCCGCGAGTACAACTTGGCTCTGGGCCAAAAGCGCGCAGAAGCCGTGGTGCGTGGCTTGAAAGCCTATGGTGTGAAAGACGGTCAAGTTGAGCCTGTTAGCTTTGGCAGCGAGAAGCCAGTGGCCACGGGTCATGACGAAGCGGCTTGGGCGCAAAACCGCCGTGTTGATTTGGCTTACCCTGCCAAGTAATTTTCTGATGGGTCGCTGCGGTTGATGCAACTTAACAGCGAAATTATCACAACACCACCGCTGGCCTCGGCCACGGTGGTGTTGTTACGTGACGCCCCTCTAAAAGGCCTTCAAGTCTTTTTGTTGCGCCGCCATACGGCCTCGGCTGTGCTGGGTGGCGCTTATGTTTTCCCGGGCGGCAAACTGGATGAGGCCGATTGCGCGCCTGGTTTGCATGCCCATCTCGATTCGTCGCCGCAAGCCCTACGCAATGCTTTGGGCGAGCCCGATTTGCACTTGCACACCGCCGCAGGTTTGTATGTGGCAGCGGTACGCGAGGTGCTTGAAGAGTGTGGCGTGTTTTACGCCCGTTTGCACGATCGCCAAGTTTTGGCGCATGACGCCCATCAGCGCCAACATTGGCAGAAAGCACTTCATAACGGCCAAGCCTTTGCCGATGTGCTGCACAGCGCTGATTTGCGCGTGGACACGCAGCACCTGGTACCTTGGTCTCGGTGGATCACACCCATGCAGGCCTCTGTCACCCATAAGCGGTTTGACACCCGTTTTTTCATGGCGGTGTTGCCCGAAGGGCAGCACCCCATTCACGACAACATCGAAGCCATCGACAGCGTGTGGCTGAGCCCGCGTGAGGCACTCGACCGTTATTGGGCGGGCAGTCTGCCGCTGGCGCCGCCGCAAATCATGACCTTGGTGTCTTTGTTGTCACACACCTGTACGACAGATGTGTTGAACTGTGCAAGGCGTCAAACGCCGCCGTTGATTCTTCCAGAGCCGTTTGATGACGAAGAGGGCGTGCGTACGCTGTGCTACCCCGGTGATCCGCGCCATTCGGTGTCTCATCGTGCCATGCCTGGGCCAACCCGTTTGCGTTTTGTGGCGGGTCGTTTTGAGCCTGTCGGTGGTTTTGAGGATTTTTTATGAACGCCATTTCCGCCTTCCATCTAGAAGGCAAAAAAGGCTTAGTGCTCGGCTTAGCCAACGAACACAGCATTGCTTGGGGTTGCGCGCGTCAAGCGCAGGCCATGGGGGCAGAGGTGGTTGCCTCGTGCCTGAACGACAAAGCGCGTCCCTATGTGGAGCCGCTCACGCAATCGCTGGGCATGGATTTGCAAACCTGCAACATTGAAGCCCCAGAAGAGTTAGAAAAACTCGTGGCTTACGCAGTGGCCAAACTCGGTCGCTTTGATTTTGTCATTCACTCTATCGCATGGGCACCGCTGGCTGACTTGCATGGCCGTGTGGTGGACAGTTCTAGCACGGGCTTTGCACGCGCCATGGAGGTTTCGTGTCACTCGTTTGCCACATTGGCCAAGCTCTGTGCGCCACACATGACACAAGGCGGCAGCATGGTCACGATGACTTACTTGGGCGCAGCCGAAGCCGTGCCTCACTACGGTTTGATGGGGCCTGTTAAAGCGGCGCTCGAATCCTTGGTGCGTTACATGGCGCTTGAGTTAGGGCCGCAGGGAATTCGCGTATATGCCGTGTCGCCCGGGCCTATTCTTACGCGTGCGGCTTCGGGCATTGAAGCCTTTGATGCGCTGATGCAAAGCAACATTGCAAAAGCCCCGCTAGGTCGTTTGGTGACCTTGGATGAAATTGCCAACCTCAGCACTTTTTTGTGTACCAATGCCGCCAGCGGCATGACGGGTCAAACCATTTATGTAGATGCGGGCAGCCACGCCGTGAACTGAAGAGCACCATGAACGACATCACCGAAACCACCAATGACCCCAACAATGAGTGGCTTGAGAACTACCCCTATGACGACATCGTGGTGGGGCAGTCGGCGCGCATGGCACGCACTTTGACGCTGGCCGACATTCAAGCCTTTGCCGCTGTATCGGGTGATACCAACCCCGCGCATCTGGACCCCGAATACGCCAATGCCACCTTGTTCCATGGTGTGATTGGTCACGGCATGTGGGGCGGCGCCTTGATCAGCAGTTTGCTGGGCACGGTGTTTCCTGGTCCAGGCACGATTTACTTAGAACAAAACCTGCACTTCAGCCGTCCCGTGCGGATTGGTGACACGCTGAACGTCGCGGTGACATGTACCGCCAAACACGACGACAAGAAAACCCTCGACCTCGATTGCGTGTTGGTCAACCAAAAAGGCGAGCGTGTGCTTTACGGCACGGCTCGCGTCATGGCGCCTACGGAGAAGCTGCGCATGCCACGGGTTCACGCCCCTCACATCAGCTTGTTTGACCCTGAACAGCGTCACGCCAATTTGTTGGCTTTAGGCGCACACCTTGAGCCTGTCCGATGTGGCGTTGTGCATCCCTGTGATGCCGATTCTTTGCAAGGTGCCATCGACGCGCACCATGCCAAGTTGATTCACGCAGTGTTGATTGCGCCAGAGAAAAAATTACGCGCTGTTGCTACAGAAGCTGGCATTGATTTGGCAGGCATTGAAGTGATCGATGTCGAGCACAGCCATGCGGCTGCGGATTTGGCCGCGCAAATGGCAGCAGACAAAAAATTAGAAGCCTTGATGAAAGGTAGCTTGCACACCGACGAGCTGATTCACGCAGTGGTTTCACAAAAAGGCTTGCGCACAGACCGACGCATGTCGCATGTGTTTCGCTTTGAAACGCCGATGTACCCCAAGCCTCTCTACATCACCGATGCGGCGCTCAACATCGCGCCCACTTTGGCCGAGAAAGCTGACATCGTGCAAAACGCGATTCTGTTTGCGCAAATCATGGGCGTGACCCAACCTAAGGTGGCGATTCTTTCTGCGGTGGAAACTGTCAATCCCAGCATTCCCTCCACCCTCGATGCTGCGGCGTTGTGCAAGATGGCCGACCGTGGGCAAATCAAAGGCGGCTTGCTCGACGGCCCACTGGCTTTTGACAATGCGGTGTCCATGCATTCGGCTGAAATCAAGCACATTACTTCTGCCGTGGCAGGGCAAGCTGACATTTTGGTTGCGCCCGATTTGGAGTCCGGCAACATGATGGCCAAACAACTTGAATACCTTGCCGGCGCTTGCGGCTCAGGCGTGGTGTTGGGCGCACGCGTGCCTATTGCGTTGACCAGTCGTGCAGACACGGCCACCACGCGAAGCGCTTCGGCCTTGTTGGCCAAGTTGATTGCGCATCACAACCGCACGCATTCGGCATGAGTATTCTGTCGGTCAATGCGGGCTCGTCTAGCCTGAAGTTTGCGCTGTACCCCATTGAGGGGGCGGGCATTGGCGAAGCCGAAGTCACGGGCAACATCGAAGGGCTAGAGCCGTCGGGTCAGCCACGCATCAGCTTTTGCACTGTGGGCCAAAACAAAGCGTCAGCAGCTGTGGCGGTGACGCCTGCGCAAGATGTGTTTGACGCCGCGCTAGCCACACTCAAAGGTTTGTTGGCCACGCGATTTGCACATTTGCAAGTGCAGGCCATTGCCCATCGGGTGGTGCATGGTGGTGGCTATTTCTCCAGCAGCGTGCGCGTTACGCCTGAGGTGCTGACGCAGTTGGCCACGCTGAATGCCTTGGCCCCTTTGCACCAACCGCATAACTTGGCAGGTATTGAAGCGTTTGCTGAATCGTTTCCAAACGTCGCGCAGATTGCTTGTTTTGATACTGCGTTTCACCGCACGCTCTCGCCACTTGAAACCACATTTGCCATTGATCGCCAGCTCACTGAGCAAGGTGTGCGTCGCTATGGTTTTCATGGACTCTC
>CANCGU010000161.1 GCA_947377705.1 Comamonadaceae bacterium | reverse complement strand
ACCGGCGGACAATGGTCGACAGTGGAATAATTAACTTTTGATTTGGAGAGAACCTATGAGCGACGCACAACAACGTATTGATGAACTCGTCAAAGGCAACGAGGTGTTGCTGTTTATGAAGGGCAGCGCCAGTTTCCCCATGTGCGGCTTTTCAGGTCGTGCGATACAAGTGCTCAAAGCTTGCGGCGTAGAACCCAAAGCCATCAAAACAGTGAATGTGCTGGATGACGCAGAAATCCGTCAAGGCATCAAGGAATACAGCAACTGGCCCACCATCCCACAGCTCTACATTAAGGGCGAATTCATCGGTGGCTCGGACATCATGATGGAAATGTATGAGTCAGGTGAATTGCAAAAAGTCATCAACGGCTAAATTCGCTGGGGTGCAGTTCAACGGCGCGGCCTTTTTTTATGGCACAGGCACCCACAGTTGGTCGGTTTTACATTTGGCGTTGCCGTAACGCTGCAGGCATAAATTAGCAGCACACGACTCGATGGCCATGTTGCGCACGGCTTCGTTTTGGTCGATCACCACCCGCTCTTGGTAAGGGATGTATTCGGGGCGGGTGATGTCGTTGCAGATGGTGTTGGTGTGTGCACCGTCACGGGTGGTGAAGCAACTTCGCATACCGGTCGACACATGAATCACGCGCTGACGGGTTTGCACCACCTGCACTGGGTTGACGGGATAGTCTGCAAAGGCGGCAGGCTTGCATTCTTGCTCGACGGCGCGATACGCCTTCGTTGCACAACCCGACAACAACGCAGCACCTAGCAGCACCCCTAAAAACCTCATTGCCACCCCTTTTGCGCCGACAACACGGCGTTTGGATATTGAGCTTGCCCACGGCTGCCGTTGTAGCGGCCTAATGCCAAAAATAAATCTCCGTTTTCAACGTTCAAGTAGTGCCGCAAGATGACGCAGCCAAAGCGCAAATTGGTTTGGGCTTGAAACAACACGCCGGCGTCTCCCTCGGCCAGCACACGGGTCCAAAATGGCATGACTTGCGTGTAGCCACGCGCACCGGCGCTGCTGATGGCAAATTTACGAAAGCCACTTTCGACTTGAATCAAGCCCAGCACCAAAGATGGCTCTAGACCTGCACGCTGACTTTCGTACCAAACGGTTTGTAAAAACTCGCGGCGCAGGTGCGCGTTGGCCAGCTCATGCGCTAGGAGATCGGGCGTGCCGTTTGACGTGGCAGCAGCGATTGACAGATTGGATAGCGCCGGATTGGCTTTGCGACGTTGCAACTGTTTTTCCAAACGCGCCTCGGTTTGCACCAACCACTGCTGAAATAGGTTGGCCGTCTTCACATCGGCATGAACCAAGGTAGGCGGTCCAGACGGATGCACAGCCGCACTGAGCGCGGTGCGCACCGAATCTATCAAAGGCTCTTCGCGCTGATGGCCTGCGTGTGCCACACCTGCACACGCCAGGCTGAGCCACAGGGCAACAGCGCGTCGAAACATCACAAACCGAGTTTGGCTTTCACATGCGCCAACACATCGACCACGGCCACTTTGGTGGACTCGGTGTCGCGGCGATGTTGGTACTCGACCACGCCGTCTTTGAGGCCCTTGTCGCCAATGGTCACGCGGTGGGGCACGCCAATGAGTTCCCAATCGGCAAACATAGCACCTGGGCGTTCGCCACGGTCGTCCAAGATGACGTCTACGCCTAAGGCCAGCAGTTCTTCATAGAGCTTGAAGGCAGCGGCTTTGACGTCTTCGCTGCGGTCCATGTTGACGGGGCAAATCACAGCGGTAAATGGCGCAATCGCGTCGGGCCAAATGATGCCGCGCTCGTCGTGGTTTTGCTCAATGGCGGCAGCGGGCAAGCGCGTCACGCCGATGCCGTAGCAACCCATTTCCATAAATTGCGGCTTGCCGTTCACGTCCAAGAACGTGGCGTTCATGGCTTGGCTGTATTTGGTGCCGAGGTAGAACACATGGCCCACTTCAATGCCGCGTTCAATGGCGAGCACGCCTTGACCGTCTGGCGAGGCATCACCCGCTACCACGTTGCGAATGTCAGCGACCAAATCAGGCTCGGACACATCGCGACCAAAGTTAACGCCGGTCATGTGGAAGTCCACCTCGTTAGCGCCGCAAGTCCAGTCGGCCATCACAGCCACATCGCGGTCGGCCACGATTTTCAAAGGCTGCTTCAAATTGACGGGGCCGAGGTAGCCAGGCTTGCAGCCGAAATGGTCTTCAATTTCGCCTGTTGTGGCAAAGCGGAAGCCGCCTTCAAAACCGGGCAACTTGCCCACTTTGACTTCGTTCATGTCGTGGTCGCCACGCAAGAGCAAAAGCCACACTTGCGATTTAACAACTTCGCCTTTGTCGTTGAGGGTGTCGGTGGCCAACACCAGTGATTTGACCGTCGTGTTCAAGGGCGCATTCAGCAAGGCTGCCACATCTTCGCAGGTGCTCTTGCTAGGTGTGGCGGTCTTGGTCAGGGCTTGTGTGGCGGCACCGCGTGTTTGCACGGGGGCCAAAGCCTCGGCTTTTTCCATGTTGGCGGCGTAGGTGCTGGTGGGGCAGTAGACGATGGCGTCTTCGCCGGTGGCGGCAATCACTTGGAACTCTTCGCTCAAATCGCCGCCAATGGCGCCGCTATCAGCGGCCACCGCGCGGTAGGTCAAGCCGAAGCGGTCAAAAATCTTGCGATAAGCATCGGCCATCACTTGGTAGCTTTGCTTCGCAGAAACTTGGTCACGGTCAAAGCTGTAGGCGTCTTTCATGATGAATTCGCGACCGCGCATCAAACCAAAGCGGGGGCGACGTTCGTCACGGAATTTGGTTTGGATTTGGTAGAAGTTTTTGGGCAGCTGTTTGTAGCTGCGGATTTCTTGGCGGGCGATGTCGGTCACCACTTCTTCGCTGGTGGGTTGCACCACAAAGTCGCGGCCGTGGCGGTCTTTGATGCGCAAGAGTTCTGGGCCCATTTTGTCGAAGCGGCCGGTTTCTTGCCACAGCTCGGCGGGTTGCACCACGGGCATGGCCAGCTCGATGGCGCCCGCTTTGTTCATTTCTTCACGCACGATGGCCTCGACCTTGCGAATCACGCGCAAGCCCATGGGCATGTAGTTGTAAATGCCAGCACCGAGCTTTTTGATCAAGCCCGCGCGCATCATCAATTTATGGCTGACCACTTCGGCGTCAGCAGGAGCGTCTTTGAGGGTGGAAATGAGAAACTGGGAGGCTTTCATGCGTGCAATCGAATCGTCAATTTAGTAGGGAATTAGGGCAAATTCTGAGTGAACTGGTGCAGCTCTGTGCATAATCGACTCAATTTAAAAATTTGAGGTTTGATTATGCTTGACCGAGAAGGGTTCAGACCCAACGTCGGCATCATCTTGCTCAACCAGAAAAATCAGGTTTTTTGGGGTAAGCGCATCCGCACCCACAGCTGGCAATTCCCGCAGGGCGGCATTGATCGAGGAGAGACTCCCGAGCAGGCCATGATCCGAGAATTGCACGAAGAAGTGGGGCTCAAGCAAGAGCATGTGCGCATTGTTGCCCGTACCCGTGATTGGTTGCGCTATGAGGTGCCAGACCGGTTCATCCGACGTGATGCACGCGGTTTTTACAAAGGCCAAAAGCAAATTTGGTTTTTGCTACAAATGGTCGCGCCCGATCACCATTTGAATTTACGCGCCACTGACCATCCAGAGTTTGACGCATGGCGTTGGAACGACTACTGGGTGCCGCTGGACGTGGTGGTGGAGTTCAAACGTGGTGTGTATGAAATGGCACTGACGGAACTTTCACGCTTTTTGCCGCGTCAAGACAACCGCAACCGTTATTTGCGCGGTGGTGTGCCACACCATCCTGCGCAAGACACGGGGGGCATGCCAAAGCAGTTTGGCGCGACCATGAACATGGAGTTGCCACCTGGCGCCACGTTTGACCCCGACCCGCAAGCGGCTTTGCGCCAACCGCGCGAAGGCTGATGAAAAAAGCCCACTTCGGTGGGCTTTTTCTTATTTGGAGAGCACCAGGTTATCGCGGTGCACCATTTCTGGTTCAGCGGCGTAGCCGAGTAACTCAGACATTTGACTCGATGGTTTGCGGCACAGCAAGCGGGCTTCGGCGGCGGCATAGTTGGCCAAGCCACGCGCAACTTCTTGGCCTTGGCCATCCAAAATCGCAATCACTTCGCCACGCGAAAAATCGCCGTCTACGCCGGTCATGCCAATGGGCAAGAGGCTAGAGCCATCACTTTTTAGCTTGCTCACCGCGCCATCGTCGATGGTGACGGAGCCACGCAGTTGCAGATGGTCGGCCATCCATTGTTTGCGGGCTTGTTGTTTTTGGGTTTGCGCCACTAGCAAGGTGCCAATGGCTTCGCCTTGTGTCAAACGGACCAAGGCGTCTGGCTCGCGACCCCATGCAATGACCGTAGATGCGCCAGAGCCTGCAGCACGCTTGGCAGCCAAGATTTTGGTGATCATGCCGCCCTTGCCAATGCTGGAGCCTGCGCCACCGGCCATGTCTTCAAGCTTGGCATCGCCTGCACGCGCTTCGTGCACAAAGGTGGCTGTGGGGTCACGGCGTGGGTCGGCGGTGTACAAGCCTTTTTGGTCAGTCAAGATGATGAGGGCATCGGCCTCGACCAAGTTGGCCACCAAGGCCCCCAAGGTGTCGTTGTCGCCAAACTTGATTTCGTCGTTGACCACCGTGTCGTTCTCATTGATGACGGGCAACACACCGTGCGTGAGCAGTGTCAGCAAGGTAGAGCGCGCATTGAGGTAGCGCTCGCGGTCCGCGAGGTCAGCGTGGGTGAGTAGCACTTGGGCCGAGCCCAAACCGTTTTCGCGCAGCTTGGTTTCGTACATCTGAGCCAAGCCCATTTGCCCCACAGCTGCGGCGGCTTGCAGCTCGTGCAATGCTTGCGGGCGCGTGGTCCAGCCTAAACGTTTCATGCCTTCGGCAATCGCCCCGCTAGACACCATGATGACTTCGCGGCCATCGCGCACCAAGGCGCTGAGTTGGCGACACCATTCGCCAATGGCTTGCTCGTCCAAACCACGGCCTTCGTTGGTGACCAAGCTAGAGCCGACCTTGACCACGATGCGTCGTGCATCGCGCAACACGGTGGAGGTGGAAAGCGTCATGGCAGCTTATTCAGGCGTAGGTTCAACAAAGCGGGGGTCCACATACTCGGGCGGCTGCTCAGCCACTTGTTGCGCTTTGATGTGTTTGTAGATGTCTTTGATCAGGTGTTCGCAACCTTCTCGCGTGAGCGCAGAGATTTGAAACACCGGACCTTTGTATTTCATACGTTTAACAAAGTCAGCCACCAAGGCTTCGCGTTCATCGGCGGGCACCATGTCGAGCTTGTTGAGCACAATCCAACGCGGTTTGTCGTACAAGGCTTTGTCGTATTTTTTGAGCTCATTGACGATGGCTTTGGCTTGCGCCACAGGGTCCACGCCTTCATCGAAGGGCGCGATGTCAACAAGATGCAACAACAAGCGTGTGCGCTGCAAGTGGCGCAAGAACTGATGGCCCAAGCCCGCACCGTCGGATGCACCTTCAATCAAACCCGGCACGTCAGCGACCACAAAACTTTGCTCAGCGGCCACACGGACCACGCCTAAATTAGGGTGCAACGTGGTGAAGGGGTAATCGGCAATCTTGGGGCGAGCATTGGAAATCGCAGAAATCAGCGTGGACTTGCCCGCATTGGGCATGCCCAGCAAACCGACGTCGGCCAAGACTTTAAGTTCAAGTTTGAGCTCGCGTTTTTCACCAGGCCAGCCGGGTGTTTTTTGACGCGGCGCGCGGTTGATCGCGCTCTTGAAACGCATGTTGCCAAAGCCACCGTCACCGCCCTTGGCGATGGTGATGACTTCACCTGGGGTGAGCAACTCAAACAACACGTCGCCGGTTTCGACGTCGGTGATGATGGTGCCCACGGGCATTTTCAAGGTGATGTCGTCGCCTGCATGGCCGAACATGTCGGAGCCCATGCCGTGTTGGCCCCGTTTGGCCTCGTGACGACGTGAGTAACGGAAGTCGACCAAGGTGTTGAGGTTAGGGTCAGCCACGGCGAACACATGGCCACCGCGCCCGCCGTCACCCCCGTTGGGGCCGCCGAACTCTTTGTACTTCTCATGACGGAAGGAGACGCAGCCGTTCCCCCCATCACCAGCGGCGATGTCGATATAGGCTTCGTCTACGAATTTCATGGGTCTAGTGTAAAAAGTAAAGCCCCGACAAGTCGGGGCTTTGTCACA
>CANCGU010000160.1 GCA_947377705.1 Comamonadaceae bacterium | reverse complement strand
ATTGAAAGTACAAATCAGCTTCATCAACCTTGTGCGCTTTGATTTCGGCCAGTGTTTTGGCCAAGTCGGTTTCGTCCAAACCGAAAGGCTCTAACAACAGTTGACGGGCAATGGCCAATCGCTCAAGGGTGGGTTCGCGTGAAATCATGCGCGAATTATGACTGCACCAGCTGCTTGGCCTTGGCCACCGACATCAAAATGCCCAACCCCAGCCCCAGCGTCACCATGGCTGTACCGCCATAGCTGATGAAGGGCAATGGCACACCCACCACAGGCAGCATGCCGCTGACCATGCCCATGTTCACAAAGGCGTAAATGAAGAAACTCAAAGTCACGCTACCCGCCAGCAAACGAGCAAACAGCGTCGGACCTTCCACCGCAATGGCCAAGCCACGCAGGATCAAAAAGATGAAGGCTGCAATCAGCATCAAGTTGCCAATCAAGCCAAACTCTTCGCCAAAAGCGGCAAACACAAAGTCAGTCGTGCGCTCGGGAATGAAATCCAAATGCGTTTGCGTGCCTTGCATGAAACCCTTGCCCCAGAAGCCGCCCGAACCAATGGCAATCATGCCTTGGATGATGTGAAACCCTTTGCCCAACGGGTCTCGCGTGGGGTCTAGCAAAGTACAAATGCGTTGCTGTTGATAATCATGCAAGAGGGGCCAACGAAAGCCATCCGCGCACAGGGTCGGTTCGAAAAACACCACCAAACCCACCCCAATCACACCCATGAGGATGGGCGGCACGATGAGCCACCAGCTCAAACCCGCAAAGAAAATCACCGCCATACCGGCTGACAGGACCAAGATCGCGGTTCCCAAGTCGGGTTGACGCACGATCAGGCCCACAGGCACCAACAACAGCAAACCCGCCACCAAAAAGTCGAGTGGGCGCAACTGCCCTTCGCGTTTTTGGAACCACCAAGCCAGCATCAGCGGCATCGCGATTTTCATGATTTCACTGGGCTGAATCACCACGCCCACATTGAGCCAACGACGTGCGCCCTTTTTGGTCAAGCCAAACAAAGCCACCGCCACCAACAAGGCCACACCCACGGTGTACAGCGGTACAGCAAACGCCATCAGACGCTGCGGTGGAATTTGGGCCACCACAAACATGATGAATCCTGCAATCAGCATGTTGCGGCCATGGTCAAAAAACCGCGCCCCGTTGGCAAAGCCAGAAGAGTACATGGTCAACAAGCCCGCACACGCCAGCAAAAAAATACCAAATGCCAATGGGCCATCAAAACCTTTGAGCAAAGGCATCAGTCGCTGAAACGGGCTGGGTTTGTGAATGACGGTGGGCATGGGCCAGATTATCCCCTGTCGCGAGGCTGCCTTGGCAGGCACTGCTAGCATTCGGTATGACCTTGCCCAGCCAGCCATTGCCCACCACCCATGTGCTGTATTTGCACGGATTTCGCTCATCGCCGCAGTCCACCAAAGCGCGGCAAATGGCGACGGTGATGGCCAAACAATACCCGCACATCACATGGTGGTGCCCGCAACTCCCCCCTTCACCCAAAGCGGCCGCCGCGTTGATCACCCAAGGCACCGCCGATTGGCCCTCTCGCAGGATGGCCGTGATGGGTTCGTCACTCGGTGGTTTTTACGCCACATGGCTGGCCATGCAACGGGGCTGCAAGGCTGTACTGCTCAATCCAGCGATTGAACCCGCCCGCGACTTGGCCAAATACATTGGCGAACAAACGGCTTGGCACGACCCTGCTGCGCGCTTTTACTTTGCGCCTGAATTTGTAGACGAATTACGAGCCTTAAAAGTCGGACCGCTGCCCCACCCTGAGCGGGTTTGGGCGCTCATCGCGAAAGGCGACGAGGTACTGGATTGGCACGAAATGACCGCCCGCTACCCGAACTCGCCGCAGGTGGTCATGGAAGGTGGTGATCACGCAATCAGCGACTTCGAAACGTACCTGCCGCAAGTCCTTGATTTTCTAGATTTACAGCCAGACGTTTAAGCCGGACATGGGACAATGACGCCCATGTACGCATTGTTTGAAGAAGCTGGAAAATTCCAGACGGGCCGCATCCTCTCCGAAGCTGATAGCTCGGCCCAAATAGAGCTGGAATCCGGCAAACGGGTCAAGGTCAAAGGCGCCCATTTGCTGCTCAAGTTTGAGAAGCCCTCGCCCGCCGATCTGGTGCGCGAAGCGCAAGCGTTGAGCACCACCATTGAGCTAGACCTGGCTTGGGAATTTGCGCCCGAAGATGAGTTTGGGTTTGCCGACCTCGCCCGGGAGTACTTCAGCACGCAAGCCACCCTCACCGAACAAACCGCCGCGTTGTTTCGCCTGTACGAAGCGCCGCATTACTTTCGCCGCGCTGGCAAAGGCAGGTTCAAAAAAGCCTCTGCCGAAGTGATTGCCCAAGCTCTGGCGGGTATCGAAAAGAAAAAACAAATCCAAGCGCTCATTGAAAGTTGGGCCGCAGAACTGGGCGAAGGCATTTGTCCCGCGCCCATTCAAACGCAGCTTTACAAAATTTTGTTCAAGCCAGACAAGAACGCGCCTGAATACAAAGCCGTGGTCGAAGCTGCACGCGCCACACAAACCCCACCACTGGCCTTGCTGCAAAAAGCAGGGGCAATCAATTCGGCCTACCAGTTTCACTGGCAGCGCTTTTTGTTTGACAACTTCCCCAAGGGCACAGGCTTTCCTAACCTGCAAGCCCCCGCGATTGCGGACGCCTTGCCACTGGCCAACGTGCAGGCGTATTCGATTGACGACTCGCAAACCACCGAAATTGACGACGCCTTGTCTGTGCAAGGCTTGGGCACAGGCACTGTCACGCTAGGCATTCACATCGCCGCGCCCGCGCTGGCCTTGAAGCCGGGTGATGCGATTGACCAACTGGGCCGCCAGCGTTTGTCCACGGTCTACATGCCTGGCTACAAAATCACCATGCTGCCCGACGACGTGGTGCAAACTTACACACTGCAAGAAGGGCGCAACTGCCCTGCCGTGTCGTTGTATGCCACCTTTGACGAAGCCACCCTTGCGCTGCAAAACACCGAGACACGCGTGGAGCTTGTGCCGATTGCTGCCAACCTGCGCCACGACCAGCTCGATGCCATCGTCACCGAAGCTTGGCTCAAGGACGAAAGTTTCACGCACACAGCAGGTACCGTCGAGCCAGCCATGCCACGCGTGCAACTGGCATTCATGTTCCGCTTGGCCCAACACCTCAAAGCCCAACGCGAAGTGGTACGGGGCAAACCTGAAAACTTCAATCGCCCCGACTACAACTTCCGCCTCGTAGGCAACGATGGCCAAGAACCCCAGGGGAACGAGCAAGTGCACATCAGCATCCGCCAACGCGGTGCGCCCCTCGACTTGATGGTGGCCGAGGCCATGATTCTCGCCAACAGCACCTGGGGCAATTGGATGGCCGAACTCGGCGTGCCCGGCATCTATCGCAGCCAAGCCAGCTTATTGCCTGGCGTGAAAGTGCGCATGGGCACGAAAGCTTTGCCGCACGCAGGCATTGGTGTGCCCAGCTATGCGTGGAGTACATCACCACTGCGCCGCTACACCGATTTGGTCAACCAATGGCAAATCATTGCTTGTGCCAAGCACGGCAGCACCGCTGCATTGGCCGCACCATTCAAGCCGAAAGACGCCGAACTGTTTTCAATCATCTCTGCCTTTGATGGTGCTTATGGTGCGTACAACGCTTACCAAAACGGCATGGAGCGCTTCTGGACCCTGCAGTATTTGAAGCAACACAACATCACCGAGCTCAGCGCCACCGTGTTCAAAGTGTTCCCAGGGCAGCCCCCCATGGCGCGTGCCGACGACCTGCCTTTGGTACTGCCGGTGTTCGGTGCGGGCGATTTGCAACGGGGCACCCATGTGCAATTGCGTTTGAGCGAAATAGATGACATCACGCTCGACATCAGCGGCCAACTGCTGCACGTTTTAGAAGTTGACGCACCTTCAAGCGCTGAAGCTGCAGAAATGATCGAAGACGACGATGACAGCGCTGCCGGCCCCATTTCTCTCGCCATGGACGTGAATGAAGCGCAAGCACCGGAGGTAAATGCGGCGTGATGCTTTCGCGTTTTTCTTGGACACGATGGACAAGGCTGCAAAAGGCACTTTTCATCTCATTCGCATTTCACGGCGCCTTGCTCACACTGCGCATTGCTGCACCTGAACGCTTTGATCGTTTGTTCAGCGACGTGCCCCTGGACGTGATTTTGGTCAATACCCGCGTCAAAGCAGAAGCACCAGACAAAGCACAGGCCCTGGCGCAAACCCAATTGGCTGGCGGTGGTGAGCTCAAAAGCGGTCGTGCAGCATCGCCCCTACCCACGGCGGCCACCACATCTTTGGGAATGATGACCGACACGATGCACCGTCAGCTGGCCGCTATGCGCAAAGAGCAATCGCTGCTGCTCGCCCAAGTGAAAAACGTTCTCGCACAACTGCCACCACCTCAACCTCAGAAAACACAAGCGGCCCAAGATGAGGTTGAGCAAAAACGCCGTCAGTTGTTGAAACTCTTGGCTGAAATTGAAGAACGCATCAACCAAGACAACGCCCGTCCTCGCAAACACTACATCAGCCCCGCCACACGGGAAGCCACTTATGCGCTTTACTACGATGCACTTCGACGCAAAATTGAAGAACGTGGGACGCGTTACTTTCCAGCCACCAACCAGGGTGAAAAGCTGTACGGTGAATTGACCATGATCATCACCGTCAATACCCATGGCCGCGTCCTCAGCACCGAGGTCGTACAAAGTTCTGGACTGGCTGATCTCGACCGTCGGGCACAAGCCATTGCCACGGCGGCGGGGCCTTTCGGCGAATTCACAGAGGACATGCGCAAACAAACCGATCAGCTGGCTTTGGTATCGCGCTTCATCTTCAGCCGCAACAACACGCTTCAAACGCGTGGCGGTGAAACAACCCATTAAGCGGAGAACTGCAATTGACCGCTCCACGTTATCGCGCTTTGTTTCTGTGGGGGCTGCTGGTACTGGTGGCTTGGCTCGGCTTGCAAGTTTTTTTCTTGGCGCGCATCACGGTCATGGCACATTTAGCGCCTGAGTCCACCTCCTTTGAGCGGTCAGAAGCTTGGCGCATTGCGACCTCTAAAGACAAACTCCGCTGGCGACAAGACTGGGTGCCCTACGCCCAAATTTCAAACCACCTGAAACGGGCTGTGATTGCTTCAGAAGACGACATCTTTGCGCAACACGATGGTGTGCAATGGGACGCGATTGAAAAAGCGTGGGCTAAAAATGCCAAAGCCGAGTTGCAAGCGAGCCGCAAAGTGCAAGGCAAGGTAGCCCCCAAGGTGGTGGGAGGCTCCACCATCACGCAGCAGCTTGCAAAAAATCTTTTTTTATCGGGTGAACGCACGTTCATTCGCAAGGGCCAAGAATTTGTGTTGACCATGATGCTTGAGTCTGTGTTGAGCAAACGTCGCATCTTGGAGATTTACCTCAACCATGTGGAATGGGGTGAAGGCATTTTTGGCGCAGAGGCTGCAGCACAACATTACTTTCAAAAACCAGCCTCGCAACTGACAGCCTGGGAAGCTGGGCGTCTTGCCGTGATGCTGCCTCGTCCCAAGCATTACCAAAAATTTCCGCAGTCTGAGTACTTGGCCGGACGCACTGAAGTCATCTTGTCGCGCATGGGCGGCGCGCAACTGCCTTAGCACGTATGCGAATTCTTGGCATCGACCCTGGCCTTCGCACCACCGGTTTTGGCGTGGTGGAAAAACACGGCAATCAATTGCTTTACGTGGCCAGTGGCACCATACGCACCAACAAAGAGGTCCAAGGCAATTTGGCCGAACGCTTGAAAGTGTTGTTTGACGGCATTCACGAAGTGGTGGCACGTTACAAGCCTGAGACCTCTGCGGTAGAGATTGTGTTTGTCAACGTCAACCCACAAGCCACGCTCTTGCTAGGTCAAGCCCGCGGAGCTTGCATCACCGCCTTGGCCACTTGTCACCTGCCTGTTGCCGAGTACACCGCCTTGCAAATGAAGCAAGCGGTGGCTGGTCATGGCTTGGCCAAGAAAGAGCAAGTTCAAGAAATGGTGAAACGCTTGCTTAACCTGCCTGGCTTGCCCGGCCCTGATGCCGCGGATGCGTTGGGCATTGCCATCACGCATGCCCATGCAGGGCATTCAATGGCCAAATTGGCAGCAGCGACTGAATTGCAACGCAGCACCAACGGCATGTACAAAGCAGGCCGCAGTCGATAAACCA
>CANCGU010000159.1 GCA_947377705.1 Comamonadaceae bacterium | reverse complement strand
GACTCAATCATCACCACGATCATCACCAAGGTCATGGTGAGGATGAGCACGGGGTCAAACACTGGCATGCCGAACTGGAACGGGGTGACGATGCCAAACCAAGCCGCTTTGCCTACTTTGTCAAAGTTCATCAGGCCCATGCTGGTGGCCACGATGCCACCAATGATGATGCCTAAGAGGACTGAGATGTTGGCAATGAAGCCTTTGGCGAATTTGGCAATCATCAAGATCGACACCAGCACCAAAGCCGCAATGCCCACGCCAGTGAGGTCAGCGTATTTGGGGTTGGGGACCTTAGCCATCAGTGCCAAATCTTTAGGCACGGCTGGCAGCGTCGAACCAGGGGCCGATGCAGCAGCCGCGGCGTCAGCTAACCACTTGGCGTGTTCGGGGTTGACGATGGACGGGGCGGTGGGGCCGAAGGGATTACCAAAAATCCAGTTGATGCCAATGCGCATCAAACTGATGCCAATCACCGCAATGATGGTGCCGGTCACCACAGGCGGGAAAAACCGCAACATGCGGCTGACCAGCGGCGCGATCAGCATCGAGATAGCACCAGCGCCCATGATGGCGCCGAAGATGAGTTGAGCGCCAGTGTCGCCAGGGTTGGCACTGGCCATGGCCACCATTGGCGCGACGGCAGCAAATGTGACACCCATCATGACGGGCAAGCGAATGCCAAACCATTGGGTGGCGCCCCAAGACTGAATGAGGGTGACCAAGCCACACACGAACAAGTCGGCGGAAATAAGCATGGCCACTTGTTCAGGGCTGAGTTTGAGGGCGCGGCCCACGATGAGTGGCACAGCCACAGCACCTGCGTACATGACGAGGACGTGTTGCAAGCCGAGAGCGGCGAGTTTGCCGGTGGGCAGGTGTTCGTCGACGGGATGGGTGGATTGAGTCATCATTTCTCCTTTTGGATTTCTCGCATACAAAACTGTATACAAGATATCGTTAGGGCGTCTTACGGAGAAACCCTATTTTTGTGTGGTTTTACTGGGCTCGCTGTGCGCAGAGGACTTGGGCCGGCTCCTCATGCTGGGTACAGAAATCGTCACCGGCCCAAGCCCTCTACGCACAGACTGCGGCGAGCAATGTTTCAAACCAAAACAGTTGCGTGGCTTGGGTGCGGCGGCCGACGATTTCTGGTACCCCAGCATGAGGAGGCCGCCGCACCTAAGCCGCGTAACCCCCTCCGGAGCGAAACCCTAAGAAACAGATTTAGCTCAACAAATCCAACAAGGTGCGCGCCACAACCTTGGTCGCCCGTCGCACATCTTCCAGCATCACACGCTCATCGTTGCGCTTGGCGTGGCTCTCGAGCACGGTGCGAGGCCCCGCGCCGTAGATAACGCCTGGAATGCCCTGCGCCACATACAAACGCACATCGGTGTAGAGCGGTGTGCCCACAGCGGGGATGGGCTCGCCAAACAGTTGTTCACCGTGTTTTTGAATAGCGTCCACCAAAGGCTTGTTGCCAGCCAGTGGGACCATGGCCTTTGCGAGCAAGAGGCGTTTGATGTCGACCTTGAGTTGCTTGCCGCCACGGGGTGGGTGAAAGCTGGCTGCTGCGTCTTCGATGGTTTTGCGGATGGACGCTTCCACCTCGACGGGGTCCTCTTCCGGAATCATGCGGCGGTCGAGTTTGAACACGACCTTGCCCGGCACCACGTTGGTGTTGGTGCCACCGCTGATTTGGCCCACGTTGAGGTAGGGGTGGGTGATGCCCTCGATCTTCGAGGTGGTTTTTTTGTATCCCTCATTGAGCGCGTGTAGCGCGTTCAAGATGTGCACCGCACCTTGCAGGGCGTCTGTGCCGCTGTCGGGAATGGCGGCGTGGGCCATTTCGCCTTGCACGGTGACTTCCATTTGTAAGCAGCCGTTGTGCGCGGTGACCACTTGGTAGCTAAAGCCAGCGGCAATCATCAAGTCGGGTTTGGTCAGGCCGTGGGACAGCAACCAACCGGGGCCTTTTTCGCCACCGAACTCTTCGTCGTAGGTGAAGTGCAGTTCGACGCCGCCTTTCAACGGTAAGCCCAATGATTCGAGCGCGCGTGTGGCAAAGGTAAAGGTTGAGAAGTCGCTCTTGCTCACCGCTGTGGCGCGGCCATACATCGCACCGTTTTCAATCTCTGCGCCATAGGGCTTGTGCGTCCAGCCTTCACCGGGAGGGACCACGTCGCCGTGGGCGTTGAGCGCAATGGTTTTGCCGCCCTCGGCAAACTTGCGACGCACGATGAGGTTGGTGATGCTTTCCAGACCATAGGCGTGGACTTCGTCAGCGGGCACGGCATGCTTTTCTGCCTCGTAGCCAAAGCTGTGGAGCAACTCGGCTGTGCGCTCGGCGTGGGGGGCGTTGTTGCCCGGGGGGGTGTCGGTGGGGACTTGCACCAAGGCTTGCAAGAACTTCACTTGCTCGTCAAAGTGCGCGTCAATCCAAGCGTCGAGTTGGGCGTAAGTGGTTGGGTCAGTCATGGCTTGTTTCGTGAAAGGTGTGGTTGCGGTGTTGTTCGAGGCGCTTGGGCCTCACGCGTGTGTGTTGTGCAGCAAGTGCATGAAGGCATCGATGGCCAGTTGCATGTCGTCGCTGGTGGTGCTCTCCAGCGGGTTGTGGCTGATGCCGGCGTTTTGGCCGCGCACAAACAGCATGGCTTGTGGCATGACTTCGTGCAGCTTCATCGCGTCGTGTCCCGCGCCGCTAGGCAGGTGAAACATGGGCACGCCCAAGCTTTGCACGGCCTGTTCCCACGCGGCTTGCAGCTTGGTGTCGCTTGGTGCGGCACTGGCGCGCATGGTTTCTTCGAGGGTGTGGTGCAAGCCGCGGCGCTCACAAATGGCTTTGAATTCGGCCAGCACATCGTGCTTCAGGCTGTCGCGCAGTTCATTGGTTGTAGCGCGCAGGTCTAGGCTGAATTGGCAGCGACCGGGCACCACGTTGATGGAGCCATTGGGCACAGTCAGCATGCCTATGGTGCCTACCAAGTTAGGTTCTTGGGCGGCGCGCTTTTCAACGTACAACGCAAGTTCGGATACAGCCGTGGCCGCGTCGCGGCGGCGGTCCATCGGCGTCGTGCCTGCGTGGCTGGCCATGCCCACCACCTCGCCCACAAAGCGCACGCTGCCGTTGATGGAGGTGACCACGCCGAGTGGAATGTCGAGTTCATTGAGCACGGGGCCTTGCTCGATGTGGACTTCCACAAAACCCAAATAGTCAGCCGCGTTGCGAGCGAGTTTGGGGATGTCTTCAACCTTCAAGCCCGCTTGTTTCATGGCTTGGCGCAAGGGGACGCCGTCCGCATCTTGTTGGTCCAGCCACTCGTTTTTGAAGTCGCCCACCAAAGCGCCAGAGCCTAAGAAGGTGGCTTTGTAGCGTTGGCCTTCTTCCTCTGCAAAGGCCACCACTTCGAGGGTGAAGGGCAAACGCTTGCCCGCACGGGCGAGCTCACGCACACAGGCCATGGGCACGAAGATGCCTAAGCGACCGTCGTATTTGCCGCCGTTGCGCACGGTGTCGTAGTGCGAGCCGGTCATCAAGGTTCTGGCGTTGTGTGATGCTGCTTTGTAAACACCCACCACGTTGCCCACCGCGTCGATGCGCACATCGTCAAAGCCACAGGCTCTCATGCCCAGCTCAATCGTGCGGGCGCATTTCAGGTGTGCGTCGGTCAGGTAGGTGACGGTGAGTTCTTCGCGTGCGGCGTGCGGTGCTTGCTTGTTCATCGAGCCTGCATCACTGAACTGGGCCAGCCATTCGTGCCAGTCCCACACCTCGTGGCCCAGCGCGGGCTCGTAGCCCAGTTTGTCGTTGAGGCGAATCTCTACGATGCGGTGGATGTTGCGCAAGCACTCAGCCAGTTCGTAGTCGGGGTGGTTGTGCAGGCGACGCTCAAAGGTGCTGATGATTTGCTGCTTGTTCAAGCCAGAGCCACGCGGACCGCGCACAGCCAAGATGAACGGAAAACCAAACTTAGAGTTGTAGCTGGCGTTGAGCTGCTGGATGTGTGCAAACTCTTGGGGCGTGCAGTGGGTCAGGCCCGCTTTGGTTTGTTCGTTGGTTGATTCAGCGGTGAGGCTTTTGCTCACCATCGCTTTGCCAGCCAACTCGGGGTGGGCACGCACCAAGGCGAGTTGGGGTGCACGGCCTGCTTTTGCCAACACCTTCACCATCGCGTGTTTGAGCGCGGCGGTGGATGCAAAAGGGCGTGCGTCTAGGGCTTGCTCGGCAATCCAATCGGAGTGTTCGTACAAACCGGTCAGTAAGGCCGCAGCCTCAGCGCGGGGCAGGGTGTTGATTTGGTTCAGCGTGATGTGCGAGTGGCTCATGTCGTTGTCCTGCTTGGGGAGTGAGGCTGTTTAAGGTCGTGTTGAAAGCGTGTGCGAGTAATCAGCTGCCGCTGTACGGATGCACTTGTTTCCAGTGGCGCGCGATGTCGATGCGGCGGGCCACCCACACACGGTCGTGCTTGGCAATGTGGTCTAAAAACTTTTGCAGTGCCACGATGCGTCCGGGCTTGCCCAGCAAGCGGCAGTGCATGCCGATGCTCATCATCTTGGGCGCTTCGTCACCCTCGGCATACAACGCATCAAAGCTGTCGCGCAGATACACGAAGAAGTCGTCGGCTTGGCTAAAGCCTTGGGGCAGGGCAAAGCGCATGTCGTTGCAGTCGAGCGTGTAGGGCACGACAAGTTGCGGCACCACGTCGCCATTGGTTTTTTGGACCTTCATCCAAAACGGCAGGTCTTCGCCGTAGTAGTCGCTGTCGTATTCAAAGCCACCGTGGTCGGCCACGAGGCGGCGGGTGTTGGGGCTGTCACGGCCGGTGTACCAGCCCGCGCCGTGAATGCTGTTGCCGTGGGTGGTGCTGGTGAGGCGCTCGATGATTTCGATGCCTTTGCTCATGTGCGCACGCTCTGTGGCTTCGTCGGTGGTTTGGTAGTTGATCCAACGGTAGCCGTGGCAGGCAATTTCGTGGCCCAGCTCGACAAACGCAGCGGTGAGTTCGGGGTGGCGCTCCAGCGCCATGCTCACGCCAAACACGGTGAGGGGTAAGCCGCGTTTTTCAAACTCGCGCAAGATGCGCCACACGCCCACGCGTGAACCGTATTCGTAAATGCCTTCCATGCTCAGGTGGCGGTCGGGAAAGCTGGGCGGGTTGAACATCTCGCTCAAAAACATCTCGCTGCCCGCGTCGCCGTGCACGGTGGCGTTCTCGCCGCCTTCTTCATAGTTCAGCACAAACTGCACCGCTATGCGGGCTTGGTTGGGCCATTGCGCATGCGGCACTTGGCGGCCGTAGCCCACCAAGTCGCGTGGGTAGGCGGCGGTGCTGTCGTAGGTGGCGTTGGGGTTGGACATGCGGTGTCTCCGAGGGTTCGCTGAAAGGGTCAGGCCAATGCCATGGCGATGTCGTTGCTAGGCACTTTGCGGTCGAGGGCCAAGCCTTCTTCCACGTTGCGCAAGTGTTCGTCCATCAGCTTGACGGCCAAGTTTTCGTCTTTGGCGGCGATGGCTTTCAAAATCTCGGCGTGTTCTTCAGCGGAGTGTTCGGCGGCATTGGTGCTTTGGTACATCAGGGTGATGAGGGCGCAGCGCGAAATCAGCTCGCTCAAAATTTGAGCCAGCACATCGTTGCCCATTAACTCAGCCATGCGCACATGGAAGTCGCCCAGCAAGTCCGTGCGGCCCGGCACATCGCCGCGACTAACGGCAGCTTTTTCTTCCGCGACGTGCTCTTTGAGGGCCTTGATTTGCGCGGGGGTCACGTTGCGCACAAAGCTGCGCGTCATCTCCGCTTCAATCATGCGGCGCACCGCAAACACTTGGCGTGCTTCGTTGGAAGAGGGCGTGGCCACAAACGCGCCGCGTGCGGGTTCCATGCGGATGAGGCGTTTTTGCACCAACTGAAACAGCGCTTGGCGAATGAGCGTGCGCGACACGCCAAAGTGGTCGGCCAGTTTTTGCTCGGCCAGTTTGGTGCCGGGGTGCAGACGGTGTTCCACGATGGCTTTGGTGAGGGCGTCCACAATGCTGCGGGTGGCGGTTGAGCTGTCCATTTTGGATCTCCGGCAAATTCACTTGGGGCCATGATAGACCTAAATGTAAAAATTGTATACACTTTCAGTCGACCAAGTCGGTCGCTAACCCTTTTCGGAGCATTTCATGGGATTGAGCACACACGTTTTAGACACCATGCACGGCGGCCCCGCAGCCGGTATGAAAGTGTCACTGTTCACCACCACCGATGACGGCCAAGCCACCTTGGTCAAGTC
>CANCGU010000158.1 GCA_947377705.1 Comamonadaceae bacterium | reverse complement strand
TTGGGCGCGCGCGGCACACTGATTGGCCGCGCCATGGTCTACGGCCTAGGCGCCATGGGCGAAGCAGGTGTGAGCAAAGCCTTGCAAATCATCCACAAAGAGTTGGACGTGACCATGGCGTTTTGCGGCCACACCAACATTCAAAACGTGAACACCAACATCTTGCTGCCCGGTACGTTTCCCACGGCTTGAAGCACATGAATCAGGCACACGCATAGGATGAGCGAAAACACAACCTCCCCCACAGCCACCGGCGTGAGTGCCTGGTGGCGCGCCCTTGGTATTTTTCTAGCCCTTGTGGTGTTCATCGGTTGGGCGTTCAGCGCCAGCATGTATGAGCAACTCAAGGCGCAAATTCATCACTTGGAAGCCAAGCTGGTGGAAATTCCTCAAGTGCGCGAGGTGTCTGTGCTGTTAGACGAGCACCAAGCCCCGGCCATGCTGCTGACCTACGACCCAAAGAACCAAAAACTGCAGGTGCAACGCCTCAACGAGGTCAAAGAAGGTCGTGAACAAGCCCTACATGTGTGGGCGATTTCGAATGACGACACCCCACGCCTGCTGGGCGTGCTGACCAACAAATACAAAACACAGCAGCTCGATGTGCCCACCCTGGCCATCGAAGGCGCAAGCAGCTTAGGTGTCAGCGTGGAAAACAAAGACCGAGGCCCACGCGATGGCAAGCCTCTACAGCCTTGGCTGTTCAAGGGCTGGTTGGTGCAAAAAGCAATCTAAGCCTTATAGCTTTTCGCTCCACGGCACACCACCTGTCGCCCAGTCGTGGCGGGGCACATCCAAAAACAAGACATCCACGCTCTCGGGCTTACTGCCCAGCGTTGTGACACACGCGGCGGTGAAGGCCTGTGCCAACGCCTTTTTTTGTTCGGGTGTACGGCCTTCAATGAGTTCAACGCGAATGGTAGGCATGGGTTCTCCTGAGAGTTAAAAGTTGGCAGCGATTATGCTTGCAGCCTGTGACCACGCCTGACTCTGCTCAACCCCGCCAGCGCCGCATTGCGCACTTGGACATGGACGCGTTTTACGCGTCGGTAGAGCTGCTGCGTTACCCCCAACTCAAGGGCCTGCCTGTGGTGATTGGCGGAGGCCGCCGCCGTGAAGATGACCTCTTGGCTCGCCTGCGCGTGGCACACCCCGAGCATGCTTGGTCTGAGCACAATCTGCACGAAATACCGTTGGACTTTTTCCCGCGCATTGCCGGCTACACGGGGCGCGGGGTCATCACCACCGCCACCTACGCCGCACGCCAGTTTGGCGTGGGCTCGGCCATGGGTGTGATGAAGGCCGCCAAGCTGTGCCCAGACGCCATCCTGCTGCCCGTGAACTTTGACCAATACCGTCACTACTCGCAGCGCTTCAAAGCCATCATCACCGACATCGCACCCTCCATGGAAAACCGAGGGGTGGACGAGGTCTACATCGACTTCACCGACGTGCCGGGCGGGCAGCGCGAGGGTGGGCGCGTGCTGGCACGACTGATTCAAAAAGCGATCTTTGACGACACGGGCCTCACCTGCTCGGTGGGGGTGGCACCCAACAAGCTGCTGGCCAAAATGGCGAGTGAGTTCAATAAACCTAATGGCATATCCATCGTGCAGCCCGAGGACTTGGAAGCCATGATTTGGCCTCTGCCCTGCCGCAAAATCAATGGCATTGGCCCCAAGGCCGAGGCCAAGCTGGTGCAACACGACATCCACAGCATTGGCGATTTGGCCAAGCGCGACCGACTGTGGCTGATGCAACACTTTGGAAAAAGCTACGGCGCATGGCTGCACGATGCAGCACATGGCAAGGATGAGCGACCGATTGAAACCACGAGCGAGCCTGTCAGCATCAGTCGCGAAACCACGTTTGAACACGATTTGCACGCCGTACGCGACCGCGAAGCACTCGGCGCCATCTTCACCCGACTGAGTGAGCAAGTGGCCGCCGACTTGCAGCGCAAAGGCTATGTGGGCAAGACGATAGGCATCAAGCTGCGCTATGACAATTTTCAAAGCGTCACGCGTGACCAAACCCTCACAGCTTATGTAAACCAAGCTCAGGCCATTCGTCAAGCCGCAGGGCAATGTCTGAAGCGGGTCGACCTCACGCGCCGCCTGCGCTTGTTGGGCGTGCGTGTCGGTTCGCTCATGAAATTGGAAGACTGGCAAGCGCAAGGTCTACGCGCCGAAGAGGCGCCCACGCAGCCCTACACAGAGTCGTTGTTCGGGGACGATGCCTCTGCAAAATGATCACCTTGCTGAACAGGTGAAAATAACAAATTCATTAAGAATGGGTTTTGCCACATGCACACGGTCAAACGACATCTACTTGGGTTTCTCGCCAGTGCTTGGCTACTCAGCAGCGCCACCCAAGCGGCCTGCTTAGGCGAGCCAAACGCCACCAAGGTGTACAGCTTCGATGTGGTGCCCCAGCTCACCGCCGCCAAAATTTACACCACTTGGTCACCCTTGCTGCAACGCGTCGGCGAAGAGGCAGGTTTGTGTTTTGAGCTCCGCGTCTCGCCCACCATCCCTGAGTTCGAGCAAAAGTTACTCAAGGGCGAACCCGCGTTTGTATTTCTCAACCCGTACCACGCGGTGCTCGCCTATCAAAAGAAAAAATACCAGCCATTGCTGGCCGACAGCGAAGATTTGCTAACAGGCATTTTGGTGGTCCGTGCAGACAGCACCATCAAAAGCTTAGAAGACCTCAAGGGTAAAACCGTGTCGCTTCCTGCCCCCAACGCGTTTGCCGCCTCGTTGCTGATTCGCGCAGAGTTGGCGAAAAGAAAAATCGACGTGCAACCCGTCTTTGTCAAAACACACAGCAATGTGTATCGCTCCGTCATTGGCAAAGACGCGGTGGCTGGCGGCGGCGTGAACAACACCTTGGACAACGAAGCGCCCGAAGTGCGCCAGCAACTGCGGGTGTTGTTTGAAACACCGGCCTACACGCCACACCCCATCGTGACCCATCCTTCTGTGCCAGCGGCGGTGCGAGAACGGTTTTTGCAAGCCATGCTCAAGCTCACGCAAGACGATGCCGGACGCAAATTGCTCGACGGCATTAATCTACAGAAACCACAGCCAGTGACGTATGCGAAGCACTACAAGCCTTTAGAGAAGCTTCAATTAGAAAAGTTCTTGGTCTTAACCGGGCAGTGATATGCAGCAGCGACTGACCTCTTCACAGTGGAAAAGTATCAAGCCTGCGCTTTGGATTGGGCTGGCTTTGGCACTGCTGCAAATTGGGTCAGGGCTGGCCGCCTATTACCAATCGAAAAGCTTGCTGTGGGAGGGGAAACTCCAAACAGCACAAAACCTATCGCAAGGCTTGGTGGTGGCCGTTGCCGACCAAATGGTGCTGAAAGACTATGCCTCGGTGGAGTCACGAATTTTGCAAACCATGTCCAACACCGAAGTCTCCTCGGTCATGTTGACAGACACCTCCGGACGCGTGCTGTCGGCCCTCAAACGTGACAAAGGGCAAGCCCCTCGTTTGGTGTTTGAGCCGGACTGGATACCCACCCCCCAAACCACGGATGCCGTCGTGCAATCCAGGGGTCAAGCCTTCATCACCACTTGGGCCAAAGTACGCTTAGGGGCTGATTTGGGCTGGGTTCGTCTACAAACAGACAACGCCTTAGACAGTGAGGATTTATCGAGCCTGCGCCAGCACACGCTGCTGCTGTCTGCACTGTCGGTACTTTCAGGCGTCATCATTTTGGGAATTTTTCTGTGGCGTGCTTACTTCACGGTGGTCAAGCGTGGGCACATGTTTGAAGTCAAGCTCGACGAAGCCACCCAACGCTTGGTGCAGTCTGAAAAGCTCGCCTCATTGGGTGAGTTGGCAGCGGGGGTCGCCCATGAAATCAACAACCCCGTCGGCTATGTATCTTCCAACTTGACCACGTTGCAGAAATATTTGACGGTGTACGAGAAAGTACTGGATGCACCAGAAGCCAACCATGCGGACATGGTTGCGCTGAAAAAGAAACTCAACTACGCCTTCATTCGTGAAGATTTACAAAGTTTGGTGAAAGAAACACACGAAGGCATCACTCGCATCAAAGCCATCATTCAGGACTTGAAAGACTACGCACGCACCAATGCTGCCGCCCATTACGTGGCGGCAGATATTCATGTGGGTTTGAAATCCACCCTCAACATTGCACGCAACCAACTCAAGGATCGTGCAGAAGTGCGCTTGACGCTGGGTGATTTGCCATGGATTGAATGTGCGCCTGCGCAAATTGACCAAGTGTTTTTAAACCTCATCGTCAACGCAGCGCAAGCCATGCCTGTGGGAAAAATGGGCTTGATCGACATTCGCACGCGTTGCAATGACACGCTGGTATGGATTGAGGTGCAAGACAACGGCCCGGGTATTCCCCCCGAGGTTTTGAAAAAAATCTTCGATCCATTTTTCACCACCAAAGACCCCGGTACAGGCACGGGACTGGGCTTGTCCGTGTCACAAAACATCATCCAACAGCACGGTGGCACACTGGAGGTGGTCAGCGTCATCGGCGTTGGAACAACCTTCACCATCACCTTACCCATCAAACGCGACACAGCATAAGGATGACCATGACGTCTAACAATGAATCATTTGATGCGAGCCAATACAAGATCCTTTGCGTGGACGACGAGCCCAATATCTTGTCGGCCCTGCGTCGCATGTTGTCGCTAGAGGGCTATCAAGTGCTCACCGCTGAAAGTGGCGCTCAAGCCTTGGAGATGCTTTCAGCTGAACCCGTCAACGTCATCATCTCAGACATGCAAATGCCGCAAATGGACGGCTCACAGTTACTTGAAAAGGTACGCCAGCAGTGGCCACAAACCATGCGATTGCTACTCACAGGCGCATCCGATGTCTCGGGGGCCATTGACGCCATCAACCAAGGGGCGATTTACCGCTACACCGCCAAGCCTTGGAACGACGAGGAGTTGTTGGGCACCCTCAAGTCCGCCATCACCTTTGGCACGTTGGCCAGTGAACACGAGCGGCTAGCGGCACTGACCGAAGCACAGAAAGAGTCACTCAACGAAATGGTGGAGACGTTGGAGTCGCGGGTACAAGAGCGCACCAAAGACTTGCGGGCCGCCTATGTGGCATCCATCAAAGCATTTTCAAATTTATTGGAGCTGCGTCGCCCCGACTTACTGCCCCACTCACGACGCGTAGCCACGCTCTCGATGAAGATGGCCAAGCTGGCAGGTTTAAGCGAAGATGACTGTCAGTCGGTGTTCATTGCAGGTTTGTTGCACGACATCGGCAAAGTGGGCTTGAGTGACCGCGTTCTGAACACCAAATTCATCGAGCTGCCCTTGGCCGATGCCAAGGTGTATCGCACACACTGCGCCATGGGTGAAGCCACACTCAACACGCTAGACGACATGAAAAACGTGGCCGCCATCATTCGCTCGCACCATGAATACTTCAACGGCACCGGATTTCCCGATGCGCTGTCAGGCAACGCCATTCCCGTGGGCGCACGCATTGTCGCCATTGTCGAAGCCTACGAAGAGTTGCAATCTGGCGACTACGCGAAAGCAGAAAGTAGCTCCGCCGATGCCGTGCGTGTGGTGCTCAGCAACAAAGGCAAGTTGTTTTGCCCCGAGATGACCGATGTATTTGTGAAAGCCCTCAGCAGCTAAAGCGCAAGACGAAGCCGTCACTGACGGGCTGTGCGCACATTCGCCGGCATGGCTTGCGGGTGACTGGTGCGCCAAGGGTTGATGTCCAGCCCACCACGGCGTGTGTAACGCGCATACACCTCTAAGCGCAACGGTTTGCAGCGGCGCGTGATGTCCATGAAGATGCGTTCCACGCATTGCTCATGGAACTCATTGTGGTTTCTAAAACTCACGATATAGCGCAACAAACCAGCTTGGTCAATTTGCGGGCCGGTGTAGCTGATGCGCACACTGCCCCAGTCGGGTTGGCCCGTGACCAAGCAATTGCTTTTGAGCAAATGACTGGTCAATGTTTCGGTCGTCGGTGCTTCGTTGAAGTTGGCCGTGAGCAATTCAGGATTGGGCTGGTACTCGTCGCAATCCAAATCCAAACGGTCGAGGCTCAAGCCATCCAATTCATGCACGGGTTCGCGGTCGAAGTTATCGGGCAACACCAGTTGCACGCCCACGCTCGCTTTGACGGGCGCGCCGTCCCAAATAGCTGCACTCAGGTCTTGGCGCAAACGTGTTTGCAACTCTGCGATGTCTGTCAAACGGGTGTTGTTGAAACTGTTCAAGTAGAGCTTGAAGGACTTGCTCTCAATGATGTGCGTTGACTCAGCGGGCACGGTGATGCGCGCC
>CANCGU010000157.1 GCA_947377705.1 Comamonadaceae bacterium | reverse complement strand
CCCCGCACTGAAGCGGTTGAAAAACTGTTGACTCAAGCTGTGTGCCGTGGCATCCATGAATCGGTTGCCTAGCTGTGCCAGCTTGCCTGTGACTTCGGGGCTGGCTTGCCAATCAAGGCGTGTGTGAATGCTTTGGGTTTGCGGGTCTTCTATCGCATGCAGTTGCACCAACACAGTGGCTTTGCCTTCGCCCAAAGCCCCTGCTTGGCCGCAGAGCACCAGCCGACAGCGGGTGGGCACGGATGCAGGGTTGGGCGCTTCAGGAAAAAGTGCAACCTGGGTTGCAAAGGTGGCAGAGACAGGACCTAAGCCTATCTTCACCACTGCTTGGTAGTGCTCAGGCTGTGTGCGCGTCATGGCGGTGCAACCGGGGATGCAACGCTGAAGCACAGCGGGGTCTAGCAACTGATGCCACACATATTCTGGCGTTGCTTGCAACAAGTGACTGCCCTGAATGCGCGCTTTCGATGGCACCACTGAGGTACGCGCAACTGACGTGCGCGCTGGCATAGCACCAGACTCGCCGGTGTTCGCAGCGACAGCACGCCGACACAACACAGCGACCAGATGTGCCCGGTATTGCGCACTGGCATGGATGTCGGATTGGGCGTTTGAGACGTCAAAGTCCAGCTTGTTCAAGGCCTCGACATGCCACGCAGCGGTGAGTGCAGTTTCAGCTTCGTGCCAGCGCGTGACGCCTTGGCCCAACCCTGTAACCGCCACGCGCACTTCACCGTCCATCGATCGCATTACCGCCACGCCGACCAAGGCAAAACGCGACGCCGCTTGTTCGAACTTCAGGTACTGCGCGCATGCCACCCGCGCAAAGCGCAGGCCCAGTATCCATTCACCCTCTTGAAGGGCGGTGGTGAAGAGGCCTTGAAAAAACGCATCAGCGTTGATCACGCGTTCATTGGTCACGATGTCGGCATGCATGGCCAAGACGCCGGCGGGCCAACACGCCGCAGGGTCGTTGTTAGCCAAAGCCCCGCCAATGGTGCCGACGTTGCGAATTTGCGCATCGGCGATGCCATGCGCCAACGCGCTGAGCATGGGGAACTGCGTTGCGATGATTGGACTTTGCGCAATTTGGGCATGTGTGCACATCGCACCTACCCACAGTGCATCGCCTTCGATGCGTATGTCTTTCAAGTCGGGCACATCTTGCAGGTCTACAAAGTGTGTGGGTTTGCAAAGTCCAAGTCGCCAGGCTGCCAGCAGACTTTGTCCACCGGCCAGCAGTTGAGCCTCTGGCAAGCGTTGCAAGCACTGTGAAACCTCAGTGATTGAGCGTGGGCGAAGGTAGGCTGCGGGGTTCATCCGTCGACATGCCTCAGTTTTTCTAGGCCTTCGCAGATGGCTTTGACGATGCCTTCGTAGCCCGTGCAACGGCACAGGTTGCCCGACAACGCCTCGCGCACCGCTGAAGGTGTGGCCGGCACGTCCTCGTGCACCATGGCCAAGGCGCGCATCACAAATCCTGGCGTACAAAAGCCACACTGCAATGCATGGTGCTGGCTGAAGGATTGCTGCATCACATGCAATTCATGCGCATTCGGTGCCACGCCTTCAATCGTCAGCACGGATTGGCCTGCGCACTGCAGTGCCAATCGGTTGCATGATTTGATGGACTGGCCATCGACCAACACCGTACAGGCCCCGCACTGTGCGGTGTCACACCCTTGGTGCGTGCCGGTGAGTTGGCATTGCTCGCGCAACACATCAATCAGCAGCGATGACGGTGCTACATCGAGCGTGATGGCACGATGGTTGAGTTGCAGGCTGAGGCGGGCTGTATGCACAGAACTATTTCAGTTTCAGACCTGAAGCGGCAAAAGCCTTTTGCGTGGTTTCGCGTTCTGCTTCAGTGAGTTGTAACAAAGGTCGACGCACAGGTCCGCCATGCTGACCAAGTAACTCCTGCCAATATTTTGCATGGGCTTGTGGTTTACCTTTGGGCTTGGACTGCTTGAGCGCGTCACGCACGGGTTTCAAGCTGTCGCGCACACGGCGTGCTTCTTCGAACTTGCCCGCAAAAGCCAATTGGGTGTACTCGTTCATGCGTTGATCCGCGGCCGTCTGCAGCAAGAAGGGCGGCGTCGAGCAAAGGTAGAGCTTCCAACCTAACTCGATGATGTTTTCGAGCCAATCAGGTTCGTCAGGGTTGCTTACATGAATTTTGTGGCCCACCATTTCAGTGAGGCGTTTGTATTTTTCACGGTCTGTGCTGTATTTGATGGCCACGACGTTGGGTAAGTCGGCGATGCGGGCGCAGAGCTCAGGGCTCATCACATAGCCACAGTCGGGGTGGTTCCACATGGCCAAACCGATGTCAATTTTTTCTGATAAATAACGGTAGTACTCGTAAATCGTGTCGTCTGTGTCTGCGCCAAAGTGCAGCACAGGGCTGTGCACGATCACATAGTCGGCGCCAATGTCTTGCGAGTGTTTTGCCAAGTCGAGCACCACATCCAAATTGGTGTCGGAGCAAGAGGTGACGATGCCGCAATGGCCCTTGCCGTTGCGATTCCCAGCTTCGTGCGCCACTTCAACCGACAGTTCCATCAGCTTTTTGCGCTCGGCCAAACTCATGGAGAAAAACTCGGCTTGTTTGCCCGCGATGAACAAACCACCCAAATTGAGTGTGTTGATCCAGTGGTTCAAGTTTTCGCGGTAGGCTTTTTCATCGAGTTTGAGCGATGCGTCAAAGGGAGTGAGGTTGGCGGCCCACACCCCAACCATGTGTTCGCGGGCGTATTCTTTGGCTTCTGATTTTTTGTATTTCATGATTTTTCCTTGGGGTTATGGATGTGCATGGCACGCCAGAGTTGTTCTGACGTGAGTGGAAATTCAAGCGTGGGCTCGCCAATGGGGGACAGCGCATCGCGGGCTGCATTCATCAAGGCTGCGGGGATGCCAATGCAGCCTGCCTCGCCCACGCCTTTAGCCCCCAACAAATTGAGCGGGCTGGGTGTGTGCATTGAGACAATCTCTATGTCGGGTATGTCGCTGGCACGGGGAATGGCGTAATCCATCAACGAGCCGGTGACGAGTTGGCCTTGGTCGTCGTAAATGAGTTGCTCCATGAAGGCTTGGCCAAGTCCTTGTGCGGCGCCGCCGATGAGTTGGCCATGTGCCAACTTAGGCTGCACGACATGGCCCGCATCGTCGACCCACACCAAGCGCTCAATCGTGGGTTTGCCGGTGTCTGTATCTAGGTGCAAGCGCAGCATCACGCAACCGTAGCTCCAAGCTTCTTGGGCAGTGAAGCGCTCCTCGACGGTGATGGGGTATGCGGCACCCCGTTGTTCTTGATCGCGCGCTCGGGCGCATGCTTGCATGATCGCGCTGCCGGCAATGGCGGTACTGCGACTGGCCAAGGCCCCTATGCCTACCGGGCAAGTTTGCGAGTCGCCCATCAGCACTTCGACCTGATTCACATCGCAAGCCAAGCTGTCTGCGGCAATGCGTGCATAGGTGGTGACGTGGCCTTGGCCTTGGGCGGGTGAGCCACTGGCCACCGTCACACGCCCATCGCCATGTAGTGTGACACGGGCCGCCTCCCACCCCTGACCGCAAGGCTCGATGTACATCGCCACGCCAATGCCAACCCATTCGCCTTGCGCACGGCGTTTTTCCTGCTCTGTGCGTTCGTGCTTGTAGTCAAAGTGTTCGCAGGCCAGTCTCAGGGCTTGGGCATAGTGACCAGAATCCAGCACTTCGCCATTGGCGGTGGTGAAAGGCATAGCTTGCTCTGAGATTAAATTTTTAAAGCGCAAGTCCACCGGATCTATGCCGTGGTGGCGCGCTGCCACATCCATCAAAGTTTCCATCAGCAACGCGGCCTCAGGGCGTCCGGCACCGCGATAAATGTTCACGGGTGCGGTATTGGCGCGTGTGGCGACACCATCAATCCTTAATTGGTGTAAATCGTAGGGGCCAGGCAAGATGCGCGCGGCATTGCGCAAGGGGACGACGCCTGAATAAGGCAGCCACGCCCCCAAGGTGAAATGCAGTTGGGCTGCGAGTCCTTGCAAACGGCCTTGCGCGTCTAGCCACAGTTGTCCGTTGAGCTGTGCCCCACGTCCTTGCATGCCCGCCAGAAAATCTTCGGAGCGCGACGATGTCCAACGAACCGTTGTGCGCATATGCCGAGCGCTCAACGCCACCAAGAGGTCTTCTGGACTGACGGAAGCGCGTGCACCAAATGCCCCTCCCACATCGGGGCAGATCACATGCACTTGCGCCACATCAATGCCCAACACATGGGCGGCATCGGCTTGCGCTCTTGAGGGGGTTTGTGTGGCTAGCCACAGCGTCATGCGCTGCGTATCGTCTTGCCAAGAAGCACTGCATGCACGCGGCTCCATCGGCATGGCTGTGAGCCGCGGGACGTGCAAATGCACGCTGGCAGAGGGGGCGTGTTGGGGCAGTTCACCATGATGGTGCTGCGTTTGGGTGGTGATGGGGTTTTGCGCGTCAAAGTCGCAGGCGACGGTCTCTGGGCGCAAAGACAGTTGCACCTGCGCCGCTGCGTGTCGGGCCTGTTGCGAGGTCTGAGCCACCACCACTGCCACCACTTGCCCCACGTAGGACACGGTGTCTTGTGCGAGCAGCCCAAACTGAACATCGTGCAGCAGGGGCAACAGGGGATTGATGGACGGCATCCAATGCTGACCCAAATCTGTGGCGGTTAAAACAGCGTTCACCCCAGGCATTTGCAAAGCTGAAGCCGTGTCCATATGAAGGATGTGCGCATGCGCTTGCGGACTTCGCACAAAGGCAAGATGCAGGGCATGGGGCAGTTTCAGGTCCTGCCCAAAGCAAGCTTCACCGCGCAGCAACGCCGCGTCTTCACGGCGCAAGGTGGGGGCGGTAGGGGCTTCAGACATCACGCCTCAATTGTGAGCAGACAATGGGTGACAGGCCAAATGATAAAAATTGAACAATCATGCAGTTCCGTTGTTCAATCACTGTTGCGGTCGAGCCGCATAAACTTGGCATATGCCTTTCAAACTTGCCACCTCTCATCTGAGCCTTCGTCAATTGCGTGCTTTCTTGGCTGTGGCCCAAGAATCCAGCATGACGCGCGCCGCCACACGGCTGCACTTGACGCCTTCTGCGCTGTCAATGTTGATACGCAGCATGGAAGACGACTTGGGCATGCGCATGTTCGAGCGCACCACCCGTCGTGTGGTGTTGACCGATGCGGGCAAGCAATTTTTGCCGACAGTAGAACAGGTGTTCCTACAGTTGGACAGCGGTATTGCGAATCTTCAACAGTCACAACGCTTGAAAGCCTCGCAACTGCGGGTCGCTGCGTCGCCACTGCTGGCCAGTGCGCTATTCCCCAAAGTGATTGCCAGTTTTCGTGCCCAGCATCCCCAGGTTACCGTGGTGTTGATGGATGCTCCGATTGATTCATTGCCAGACCTGGCTCGGCGCGGGGAAGTCGACATGGCGGTCTGCACCGCCAACAGCGATGTGGCCGACTTGTCATCGCACCTGTTGTACGTTGACAAGTTGATGTTGACCTGCCATGTTGATCACCCCCTGGCGCAAGCACGCGAAGTTTCCTGGCAGAGCTTGGTGGATGAGCCACTGATCTTGATGCGCCATGGCAGTGGTTTGCGTTCTCTGGTGGATAAAACCATTTCCAAGTGGTGCAAGCACCTCCAGCCTGCCTATGAAGTGTCACAAGTGGCCACGGCATTGGGTTTGGTGGCGGAGGGCGAGGGCGTGTCGATCTTGCCGTCTTATGCCATTTCACGCGCACAGGCCGCGACACAGGCCTTGTCGATCGCCACCGTGGCTTTGGTAGGGCCAGTGGTGGAGCGCGAAATTGTGGCGCTCATACCTGCGACTGCCGAGCCGTCAGTGGCTGTGGACGCCTTGATTGAACATTTCAAAAAGCACGCCGGCAAGTACTGACAAGCGATGGCTTAATCAGGAACGACGGCGGTAGCTTCAATTTCCACCAGCGCACGGTCTTCGACCAAATCGGCTACTTGTACCAGGGCCATCACGGGGTAATGACGCCCAATGACTTGCTGGTAGGCCTGTCCTAATTCGCGGGCACGGTCCAGGTATTCTTTTTTGTTTTTGACATACCAAGTCATGCGCACAATGTGTTCTGGTCCCGCTTGTGCGCAGGCCAGTGTGTCCACAATGTTTTGCAGTGCTTGTTTGCATTGCACGACAAAGTCGTCAGATTCAAACTGGGCTTGTCCGTTCCAGCCGATCATGCCGGCGACATAAATTTGTCGACCTCTGGCTTCAATCCCGTTGGCATAGCCTTTGGGTTCAAGCCATCCTTCAGGTTGTAAAACTTTCCACATGGGATTT
>CANCGU010000156.1 GCA_947377705.1 Comamonadaceae bacterium | reverse complement strand
AGGCTGCTTGCCCGCATTGATCAAATCGAAGTCTTCATCCGCTTTGGCTGGCGCAGCTCCCATCCCTAAGATGCCGTTTTCGCTGTGCAAAATAATTTCCAAGCCTTGCGGCAAATGGTTTGCCACCAAAGTGGGCATGCCAATGCCTAAGTTGACGTAAGCGCCATCGGGCATGTCTTGCGCCACACGCGCTGCCATTTGGTCTTTGGTTCGACGGGTGTAGGTCATGGGTCAAGCCACCTTCTTAAAACCAGCGCCTTGGGTCACCTGACGCGGCACTAAAACAACATGGCTGACAAAGATACCAGGGGTCACAATGCTCTCGGGGTCCAACGCCCCCAGTTCCACCACCTCATGCACGGAAGCCACCGTGCGCTTGGCGGCGGCGGCCATCACAGGCCCAAAGTTGCGTGCCGATTTGCGGTAAGTAAGGTTGCCCCATCGGTCGCCCTTTTCGGCTTTGATCAACGCCAAATCGGCATGGATTGGATACTCCATCACATACATGCGGCCATTGATTTCGCGGGTTTCTTTGGGTGACCCATCTGGGTGCTTGGCCAGTTCAGTGCCGTAACCCGTTGGCGTAAAAAATCCGCCAATGCCTGCACCCGCGGCACGAATACGCTCAGACAAATTGCCCTGCGGGACCAACTCAAGCTCCAGCTTGCCAGCGCGGTACAAGCCATCAAACACATCGCTGTCCGCTTGGCGAGGAAAACTACAAATGATTTTTCGAACACTGCCCGTTTTGAGCAAAGCCGCCAAGCCTGTATCGCCATTGCCGGCGTTGTTGTTGACCACCGTGAGTCCGGAAATACGTCTGTCGTGAACCACTTGAATCAAGCCATCCAACAGCTCGCCCGGAATGCCTGCCGTCCCAAAACCGCCCACCATCACCGTCATGTCATCGGTCAAGCCCTCTAACGCTTGCGCCATGGAGTCGGCAACTTTATTGATCATGGTGTGTCTCGTTGTCTCAATGTGAATGTCGAACTGTAACGACTGTGCCCCCTGACCAGCAAGCCCCCGACACCTGGGTGACAATGACAAGCATGTTTGAACCTAGCCAAGCCGACGTACGGCGCTTTTTTTGTTCGGTCTATGCCAAGTGGCGCAATGCGCAACCCATGGATGCGCTCGAAACGCTCGCCAGCCAATGGGTGGCCGAACATCCTGAATACCACGGTGACTTCGCCGACGTCGATGCGGCACTTGAGCGCATGTACGACGTCAAAGACGGCAAAATCAACCCCTTCTTGCACTTATCCATGCACCTGTCGGTGAGCGAGCAATGCTCGATTGACCAGCCCCGAGGCATTCGGCAAGCCGTTGAACTGCTCACCGCCAAGCGCGATTCGCTGCACGACGCCCACCATGAGACCATGGATGCACTCGGCCAAATGATTTGGGAAAGCCAGCGCAGCGGCCGCCCACCCGATGGTCACGCGTACATCGACGCCGTACAACGGCGCGCCACCCAAGACTAAGACGCTGGCGGGTTAAGATTTCCTCAAACATCACGAGGAGACAAACCATGCGCCACGTTCCAATCAAGTCAAACTTTCGCCGCGCGCTGTGCGTAGGCTTTGCCGCTGCAAGCTTGGGTGGCTTGGTCGCCCCCGCTGCACTGGCGCAAAGCTACCCCAGCAAACCTATCAAATTTGTCGTCCCATTTAGCGCAGGCAGCGCCACTGACAACGTGGGACGCATCTTGGCGCAAGCCATGGGCGACGCCATGGGACAAACGATCACGGTGGAAAACAAAGCAGGTGCCAACGGTATCTTGGGCGCCGAAGTCGTGAAAGCGGCACCAGCCGACGGCTACACCTTCTTGGTCACCACCAGCACCACACAAGCGGCCAATGTGCATCTGTACCGCAAACTGCCCTACGACCCCGTGAAAGACTTCACGCCCATCGGCAAGATTGGCGAGACCGGCTTTATTTTGATGGTCAACAACGATTTCCCCGCCAAAGACATGAAAGAGTTTGTGAGTTACGCCAAAGCCAACCCCGGCAAACTCGCCTTTGGCCACGGGTCATCCGGCTCACTCGTGTCTGCCGCCATGCTGACTGAGTTGGCGGGTCTTCAAACTGTCAACGTGCCCTACAAAAGCATTCCGCCTGCCTTGACGGATTTGTTGGGTGGCCAAATTCAATTTGCCTTTGCCGACACAGGCAATGCCGTGTCGCAAATGAATGGCGGTCGCATGCGCGGCCTGGGCGTGACCACCAAGAAGCGCGCCGGCAAAGCCCCCAACGTGCCACCCATTGGCGACACGGTGAAAGACTACAACGTGAGCGCCTGGTTCGGCCTGATGGCCCCCGCTGGCATGCCCCCTGACGTGCAAAAGAAAGCCACTGCCACCCTGATGGCCGTGTTGGCGAAACCCGAGGTACGCGAAAAAATTCAAGGCGTGGGCATTGATCTCGACGTGGAAGACTCGGTCACGCTCGCCAAAACCATTGACGCTGAAATCAAAAAATGGGGAAGTTGGGTGAAGACCGCTGGCATCACACCTGAATAAGCAATGGGCTTGACTGACAACGCAAGCCTGCAAGGCGCACTCGCCGGTTTGCGTGTGATTGATTTGACAGGCGTGGTGCTGGGGCCCTACGCCACACAAATCTTGGGCGACTACGGCGCAGATGTGATCAAGATCGAGCCCCCCAGTGGCGACATCATGCGCCACGCAGGTCCGATGAAGCACCCAGGCATGGGCCACATCTTCATCAACGCCAACCGCAACAAACGCTCGGTCGTGCTTGATTTAAAGCAGCCCGAACAACGCGAGCAATTGCTGGCCTTGTGCAAAACAGCAGATGTACTGACCTACAACATTCGTCCTGCATCCATGGCCCGCTTAGGCTTGTCTTATGACACCCTGCACGCCATCAACCCACGCTTGGTCGTGTGCGGTGCCTATGGCTACAGCGAAGGCGGCCCCTATTCGGACTGGCCTGCGTATGACGACCTGATTCAAGGCGCTGTCGGCCTACCTTGGCTGATGACACAAAGCGGCAGCCCCGAGCCACGCTACGTACCCACCACCTTTGCCGACCGTGTGACGGGGCTCAACATGGTGCATGCGGTGATGGCTGCCGTCATTGCGCGCTACCGCACAGGTGTAGGCCAACATGTGGAAGTGCCCATGTTTGAATGCCTGTTGCAGTTTGTGCTGGGCGAGCATTTGAGCGGCGAAACATGGCAACCCCCCATTGCCTCCATGGGCTACACGCGCATGCTCTCGGCCAACCGCAAGCCCTACGCCACGCAAGACGGTCATCTCTGCGCCCTGATGTACAACGACGCGCATTGGCAAGCATTCTTAAAGCTGGTGGATCAACCCGATTTGTTTCAAACCGATCCACGATTTGCAACGCATGCTGAGCGCCTCAAACATATTGATGCACTCTACGCTTTTGTGGGCGAGCACATGCGCACGCGCACCAGCACTGAGTGGATCAAAGACTTCACCGCGCACGACATCCCTGTCATGCCCATGATGAAGCTCGATGACTTGTTGACCGACCCACACCTTGCCGCCACGCAAGGCTGGCTGGATGTGCCACACCCGTTTGAGGGCCTGTTACGCCAGCTGCGTCCCCCTGTGCGCATGAGTGGCACACCCACTGGCGTGTGGCGTCCGGCCCCGCGCTTGGGCGAACACACCGAAGAAGTATTGAGCAGCCTCAAGGCATAGCGACAACGTGTGTGCTACAACTGTTGCGCAGACCGCCATAGCAAATGGAAAAACACATGCACACCAGCACTCCACCACACGGCGCCCAAACGGTTTCAGCCGCAGACTTACGGCTCACCCTGAATCCCAAGAAACTGGGCTTTGCCGACACCTCCGAGTTGGTGACGCAAGCTTTGCCTTGGATTGGCCAAGAACGCGCCGAAACAGCGGCACGCTTTGGCTTGGAAATGACGCAAGCCAACTACAACTTGTTTGTGCTGGGTGAAGTCGGCAGCGGTCGCTCTACCCTGCTTCAGCAAATGATGCACAGCGTGGCGGCCACCCGCCCTGTGCCACCTGACCTGTGCTACCTGCACAACTTCGACACGCCGGAGCATCCGCACGCCGTACACATCCCCGCAGGCGAAGGGCGCAAGCTACGCCTGCACATGGCTCAGCTGACCAAAACACTGCTCGCCGAAATCCCCAAACGTCTGACCGCCCAAGACTTCAAAGTGGAAAGCGAGCACATCGAAAAAACCTACAAACAAGAAGAAGACCGCGCCTATGCCGTACTGGACGCGTTTGCCGAGGCGCGCAGCTTTTCGTTGTTTCGCGAAGGCGGGCATTTGGTCTTTACCTTGCGCGATGACAAAGGCATGCCTTTGACAGAGGCCGAAGCACTGGCCCTACCCAAAGAGCGCCGCACCGCCATCGACCAAGCCGAGGTCGAGCTGCGTGCTGAGATTGCCAACTTCCTCGACAAAACACGCCCCATTGACCGCGTCAAAAACGAAGGCTTGGCCGCGTTGCGTCGCCAAACCATCAAACCCATGCTGGAGCAAGAGTTAGCGCGCATCCAACAAGCCTTGTCCAAATCCAGTCAAGACAACGCCAAGATCGTGCATTACTTTCAAAAAGTGATGGTCGATGTGCTGGAACACATCGAACTGTTTGAGCCCAGCGACGATGACGAAGAAGAGACGCGGCTCGAAGCCTTGAACACCCTGCTACTTCGTTACCGTGTGAATGTGGCGGTGGACAACCATGACACGCGCGGCGCGCCCGTGTTGGTCGAAGACAACCCCGTGTTTCGCACCTTGTTTGGCAGCGTAGAGTATCAAACCGAAGACGATGTGCTGATGACCGACTTCTCACGCATCCGTGCGGGCAGCTTGCTCAAAGCCCATGGCGGTTTTTTGATGCTGCATGTGCGCGACTTGCTCACCGACGCTTTGGTGTGGGAAAAACTCTCGCGCTTTTTGCGCAGTGGTCGTTTGCAAATTGAGGAGTCAGGCCTGCATCTCTCCCCCATTGCCGCCATCGCGCTAGAGCCCGAAGCTGTACAGATTGACGTGAAAATTGTGCTGATTGGCACGGTGGAGGAATACTACGTACTGCAAGAAGGCGCGCCCGAGTTCTTCCGCCGCTTCATGTGCAAGGTGGAGTTTGCCGAGAGCTTTTCTGCCAGTGCAGACACACACCAAGCCTCAGCCATCTTTGTGGCGCACTGCTGCCAACGTCTAGGCCTGCCACACTTCAACGCCGATGCGGTGGCCCGCTTGATTGAGTGCACCCATCGTGAAGTCGACGACCAAACACGCCAAAGTGCGTTGTTCTCGCACACGGAATCGCTCATCATTGAAAGTGCCAGCCACGCACGCCAACGCAGCGCAGACAAAGTACAAGCCACCGATGTCGATGCGGCCATCGCCGCACGCGACTTCAGAAATGGCTACATCGAGCAACGCTTGCAAGAGTCCATCACCGACGGCGAACGGCTAATTTCTTTGCAAGGCGAAAAAATAGGTCAACTCAATGGCCTCACGGTCATCGAACTAGGCGACCATGCATTTGGCTTTCCCGTGCGGGTCACCGCACGCACCTATGCAGGCAACGAGGGGTTGGTCAACATCGAACGTGAGGTGAAGTTGTCAGGCCCGATTCACGACAAAGGTGTGCTCATCTTGCACAGCTATTTGTCCGCATTGTTCTCGCACATTGCACCTTTGGCACTCAACGCCTCGGTGGTGTTTGAACAAGAGTACAGCGGCGTGGAGGGTGACTCCGCCTCTTGCGCCGAGTTGTACGCCTTACTCTCATCACTCTCGGGGCTACCGCTCAAACAAAACATCGCGGTCACAGGTGCGGTCAATCAAAACGGGGAGATCTTGCCGGTGGGTGGCGTGAACGAAAAGATCGAAGGTTTCTTTCGCACCTGCAAAGCCCAAGGCTTGGATGGCACCCAAGGCGCGTTAATTCCGCGACGCAACGCTCACCACTTGATGCTCAGCCAAGAAGTGGTGGATGCGGTGGCACAAGGTCAATTCCACATTTACACCGCAGCGCATGCCAGCGAAGGCGCAGAACTTTTGATGGGGGCTCCCTTTGGCCAAGCACGCCAAGGTGGCAGCTATGAAGCGCAAAGCATCCTCGCTTTGGCCGATAAAACTTTGCAAGCCTATCGACGCGCCTGCCACAAAGAGCCTGCACCCAGTGTGCGCCACATGAGTCACAAATTTCAAAGGCATTCCGACAGCAAATAAAAAAAGCCCCACATCGTGGGGCTTTCGTCTGAACAAACCGTTGATTTAACGGAACTTGCTTTGCGGTACGGTTTTCAAATCGCCTTGCTGTGCGGCCATGTAGTTGGCCAGCTCTTTGAGCTCAGCATTGCTGAACTGCTTGGCCACCCCACCCATCACACCGTTGCTGCGCCCCCAAGTGGCAGCGCCTTCAA
>CANCGU010000155.1 GCA_947377705.1 Comamonadaceae bacterium | reverse complement strand
GCCCGTGGTCTGCCTTGTGGCGAGCATTGCGCAGTTTCAAGTCGCCATATCGGGTGAAGATAGTTCCGTTGCGCGCATTGCGTGTGGGCATGACGCAGTCAAACATGTCCACGCCGTCAGCCACGCCTTGCACCAAGTCTTCGGGTGTGCCCACGCCCATCAGGTAGCGCGGTTTGTTTTCGGGCAAACGATGCGGCGTGTGGGCCATGATTTCCAGCATCTGCGCTTTGGGTTCGCCCACGCTCACGCCGCCGATGGCGTAGCCGGGGAAGTTCATGTCCACCAGCGCATCGAGCGACTCTTGGCGCAAGTTGGTGAACATGCCGCCTTGCACGATGCCAAACACAGCGTTGGGGTTTTCTAAGCGTGCAAATTCGTCCTTGCTGCGCACGGCCCAGCGGCGGCTCATCTCCATCGACTTGCGGGCTTCAGCTTCGGTGGTGAGGTGACCTTTGGTTTCGTAAGGCGTGCACTCGTCGAGCTGCATCACGATGTCGCTGTTGAGCGTGGTTTGAATTTGCATGCTCACCTCGGGCGACATGAACAGTTTGTCGCCGTTCACGGGCGAGGCAAAGGTTACGCCCTCTTCGGTGATTTTGCGCATCGCGCCGAGCGACCACACTTGAAAACCGCCGCTGTCGGTGAGGATGGGCTTGTTCCAACGCTCAAAATCGTGCAGACCGCCAAAGCTTTGCATCACGTCGAGGCCGGGGCGCATCCACAGGTGGAAGGTGTTGCCCAGAATAATTTGCGCGCCCATCTCTTCGAGGCTGCGCGGCATCACGCCTTTGACCGTGCCGTAGGTGCCCACGGGCATGAAGATGGGGGTTTGCACCACGCCGTGGTTGAGCGTGAGCGTACCGCGGCGGGCATGGCTGGATGTGTCTTTGGTGAGAACGTCAAACTTCAACATGGTTGGTCTTTCAAGCGATTCTTGATTCGGTGGTTTTTTCTAGCAGCATGGCGTCGCCATAGCTGAAGAATCGGTATTGGTGGGCAATGGCGTGGCGGTACAGCGCGTGCATGTGCTCAAAGCCGGCAAACGCGCTGACCAGCATGAGCAAGGTGCTCTTGGGTAAATGGAAGTTGGTGATCAGCACATCCACCACTTGGAACGCAAAACCCGGCGTGATGAAGATTTGTGTGTCGCCGCTCGTCAGCCCGCTTTGCGCCCAGCTCTCCAGTGTGCGCACGCTGGTCGTGCCCACCGCCACCACGCGGCCGCCGCGCGCGCGGCAATCGGCAATGGCTTGCAGGGTTTCGGGCGGTATGTTGTACCACTCGCTGTGCATCCGGTGCTCGGCCAAGTTCTCGGTCTTCACTGGCTGAAATGTGCCCGCGCCCACATGCAGCGTGACGCTGGCGCGTGACACACCTTGGGCCTCTAGCCCTTGCAGCACGCCTTCGTCAAAGTGCAGTGCTGCAGTGGGTGCAGCCGCGGCCCCTGGGTGCTTGGCAAACACGGTTTGGTAGCGGCGCTCGTCCTCGGCTTTGTCTTCCTCGGTTTCGTGCTGCGCATCAGCGGCGTTTTGGTGGCGCTCAATGTAGGGCGGCAGCGGCATGTGCCCGTGCTGTTGCATCAGCGTGTGCGGCTCGTCGCTGAACTTGAAGCGAAACAGTTGGCCGTCTTCATTGGGCCAGCGGCCCAGAAGCGTGGCTGTGAAACCCCCGTTGCGCAGTCCACCCGCCATGTACAGCACGGTACCCACAGGCGGCTTTTTGCTCACCTTCATGTGGGCCACCACCTCGTGGCCGGTGAGCACGCGCTCGACCAACAATTCCAGCTTACCGCCGGTGGCCTTCTCGCCAAACAGGCGCGCTTTGACCACTTGGGTGTCGTTGAACACCAGCAAGTCGCCAGCTTTGAGCAGCGAGGGAAGGTCTTTGAAGGTGCGGTTGGCAAACTCAGCGTGGCGGCCATCGAGCAAACGCGAGGCGCTGCGTTCAGAGGCGGGGTGCTGGGCGATCAGGGACTCAGGCAGTTCGAAATCGAAATCGCTGAGCGTGTAAGTGTGTGACATGCGCTTGAGGGCCGGACGGGCCCGTTCCAAGTTGAAGAGGATCAAATGACAGAGGCACAATTGTCCCATGACTCGCGAAACCAAATCCCTCTCCGCGCCGCAAAAAGCGTTGCGCAAGCTCGGGCTGGACCGCGACATTGATTTGGCGCTGCACCTACCGCTGCGTTATGAAGACGAAACACGCATCGTGCGATTGGCCGATACGCGCGAGGGCGACATGGCGCAAATCGAGGCGACGGTGGTGTCGTGCGAGATTGCTTACAAACCGCGCCGCCAATTGCTGGTGGTGGTGGACGATGGGTCTGACACCTGCACGCTGCGCTTCTTTAGCTTTTACCCGTCGCAGCAAAAGGCCTTGGCCGTGGGCACGCGCCTACGTTTGCGTGGTGAGGTGAAGGGCGGTTTCATGGGGCGCACCATGATGCACCCCAGTTTTCACATGGCCGGTGGTGAGTTACCCCTTGCGTTGACGCCGGTGTATCCCACGTCAGCGGGTTTGCCGCAGGTGTATTTGCGCAAGGCGGTGCACAGTGGGTTGGTGCATGCGGCGCGGCATGGCGCGTTTGTCGAGACGATTCCGCCAGAGTACATGCCACGCTCCGCCATGAGTGCAGGCGCCAAGGCGTGGAGCTTGGAGGCGTCGCTGCATTTTTTGCATCACCCCGCGCCCGATGTGTCGCTGGCGCAGTTGGAAGATCGCACGCACCCCGCTTGGCAACGTTTGAAAGCGGAGGAGTTGCTGGCACAACAGCTGTCGCAGCTGCAGTCCAAACGTGCGCGTGACGAGCTGCGTGCGCCTGCGTTGGTGCTGAAGAAAGGTGGCTTGCACGAGCAGCTGCTGGGCGTGTTGCCTTTTGGCTTGACGGGCGCGCAGCGCCGCGTGGGCGAAGAAATTGCGTTGGATTTGATGCGACAAGTGCCCATGCACCGCTTGCTGCAAGGCGATGTGGGTTCGGGCAAAACCGTGGTCGCTGCATTGGCGGCGGCCGTGGCGATGGATGGCGGTTGGCAATGTGCGCTGATGGCGCCCACAGAAATTTTGGCCGAGCAGCACTTTCGCAAACTCATTGGTTGGTTAGAGCCTTTGCTGACCCCGCTCGGCAAGCGCGTGGCGTGGCTCACGGGCAGCCAAAAGAAAAAAGAACGCACTGAAATGTTGGGCCTCATTGCCAGCGGCGAGGCTGCGCTGGTGGTGGGCACGCATGCGGTGATTCAAGAACAAGTGCAGTTCAAAAACTTGGCCTTGGCCATCATCGACGAGCAGCATCGCTTTGGGGTGGCGCAGCGTTTGGCTTTGCGCGAGAAGATGAAGTACACAGAGATGCCAGAGGCGGAGGGGGTGCAACGAGAACCCCACATGCTGATGATGAGTGCCACGCCCATTCCCCGAACCTTGGCCATGAGTTATTACGCCGACCTCGATGTGTCGACCTTGGATGAGTTACCACCAGGCCGCACGCCCGTGGTGACCAAGCTGGTGTCTGAAGCGCGGCGCGATGAGTTGATTGAGCGCATTCGCCATCAGTTGGACGAAGGCCGTCAGGTGTATTGGGTGTGTCCGTTGATTGAAGAAAGCGAGGCGCTGGATTTGACCAATGCCACCGAAACCCACGCCTTGCTGACCGAGGCACTCAACCCGCCGGGTGTGAAGCCGGTGTTGGTGGGCTTGCTGCATTCACGCATGCCACCGGCTGACAAGAAGGCGGTGATGGCCCAGTTTGAAAGCGGGCTGATGGGTGTGTTGGTCAGCACCACGGTGATTGAGGTGGGCGTGGATGTACCCAACGCCTCGTTGATGGTGATTGAGCATGCCGAACGTTTTGGTTTGAGCCAGTTGCACCAGTTGCGCGGACGTGTGGGGCGTGGTGCGGCTGCATCGGCCTGTGTGTTGATGTACGCCACGGGCGAGAGTGGCCGTGTGAGCGAAACCGCCCGTGAGCGGCTGCGCGCGATGGTGGAAACCTCGGACGGGTTTGAAATCGCAAGGCGTGATTTAGAAATTCGTGGCCCAGGCGAGTTCTTGGGCGCACGTCAATCGGGCGCGGCCTTGTTGCGCTTTGCCGACTTGGCTGAAGACGTTGAGTTGCTGCAATGGGCCAGAGAACTCGCACCGTTGATGTTGGACAAATACCCTGAATTAGCCGATCGGCATGTGAGCCGTTGGTTGGGTGGAAAATCGGATTTCTTGAAGGCTTAAATCAATGACCCTCACCGAACTCAAATACATCGTGGCCGTGGCCCGCGAAAAACACTTTGGCCGCGCGGCCGAGGCCTGCTTTGTGTCGCAACCTACGCTGTCCGTGGCCATCAAAAAGCTCGAAGAAGAGTTGGATGTGAAGCTGTTTGAACGCAGTGCCAACGAAGTGGCCGTCACGTCCTTGGGGGAAGAAATTATTCGCCAAGCGCAAAGCGTGCTGGAGCAAGCCGCCAACATCAAAGAAATTGCCAAGCGTGGCAAAGACCCCTTGGCGGGGCCCTTGAAACTGGGGGTGATCTACACCATTGGCCCGTACTTGTTGCCTAGCCTGGTGCGCCAAGCGATTGCCAAAACCCCGCAAATGCCGCTGATGTTGCAAGAAAACTTCACGGTGAAGTTGCTGGAAATGTTGCGCACGGGCGAGATCGATTGTGCCATCATGGCAGACCCTTTTCCAGACACGGGCCTAGCCACCGCGCCCTTGTACGACGAACCTTTCATGGCGGCCGTGCCCAGCAACCATCCACTGGCGGCCTTGAAGCAAGTCACTGCGGATGCGTTGAAAAATGAAACCATGTTGCTGCTGGGCAATGGCCATTGCTTTCGTGACCATGTGCTGGAGGTCTGCCCTGAGTTTGCGCGCTTCTCCAGCAATGCCGAGGGCATTCAAAAGAGCTTTGAAGGCTCGTCGCTGGAAACCATCAAGCACATGGTGGCCGCAGGGATGGGTGTGACGCTGGTGCCGCGGTTGAGCGTGCCCAAAGAAGCGCTGGACACACAGGCCAAGCGCAAGAAAAGCGAAGAAACGTATGTGCGCTATTTGCCGATCACCGACGACAAAGGTGGCGAGCCGCCGACGCGTCGTGTGGTGTTGGCGTGGCGTCGCAGCTTCACGCGCTACGAGGCGATTGCCGCTTTGCGCAACGCCATCTATGCCTGTGAGTTGCCAGGCGTGACCCGTCTGTCGTGAAGGTGTGTTGATGCGTGAACGTTTGGCGCTTTATTTAGATTTGATTCGTTGGAACCGCCCTGCGGGCTGGCTACTGTTGTTGTGGCCTTCGCTCGCCGCCTTATGGGTGGCCGCAGATGGCTGGCCCGGTTGGCATTTGCTGGTGGTGTTTGTGTTGGGCACGGTCCTCATGCGCAGCGCGGGTTGCTGCATCAACGACGTGGCCGACCGTGACTTTGACCGCCACGTCAAACGCACGGCACAGCGCCCTGTGACGCGCGGCGCTGTGTCGGTGCGTGAGGCGTTGCTGGTGGGGGCGGTGCTGGCTCTGGCGGCGTTTGGTTTGGTGCTCACCACCAACCCTGCCACCATCGTGTGGTCGTTTGCGGGTTTGCTGGTGACGCTGATCTATCCCTATGCCAAACGCCATGTGTCGATGCCCCAAGCGGTGTTGGGCGTGGCGTTTAGTTTTGGCATTCCTTTGGCGTTTGTGGCTGTGGGTAGTGCAAACCTTGCCTGGCAAGACATCCATTTGCAAGTTTTGTGCGATGCAGTGCCGGTGCAGGCCTGGGGCTTGATGTTGTTCAATTTATTTTGGGTGCTGGCCTATGACACCGAGTACGCCATGGTGGACCGGGATGACGATTTGCGGATTGGTATGAAGACCTCGGCCATCACGCTGGGTCGTTATGACGTGACGGCGATCATGGCGTTTTATGCGGTTTATTTATGCGGTTGGTACGGGTTGTTGGCGCAGAAAAAACTAGGAGGGGCTTGGACGTTTGCCCTGTGTTTGGCTGGGTTGCAAGCGGTCTGGCACTTTTTGCTCATCATGGATCGCTCGCGAGAGGGTTGCTTTAAAGCGTTTCGATTGAACCATTGGCTGGGTGCGACCGTGTTTGTGGGCCTTGCTGTGGGCTATGCCTTACGCGGATAGCGCACACCATGCGGCCATGAAAAAAGCGCTTGGGCGAATGCCACAAGCGCTTTTTGTTTGAAGCTTTTAAGCGTTTGGCTTAGTGAGCTTTTGCCTTTTTAGACTTCTTCTTTTTCAATTTCTTTTTCTTGGCCTTCTTGGCTTTTTTTGCTGTCGTTGCTGAGTCGGTGTTGGTCACCGCAGGTGCTGCGGCTGGCTCAGGTTGAGCCATGGGAGCGGCAGGTGCTGCAGGCGCTTGCGCCACAGAGGTCAGTGGCAAGCCCAATGCGGCTGCCGATAAAAGAGAAATGAGAAGTTTGTTCATGGGATCGAATGTTTTAAAAATCAACGTGAATATTGTCGCACCACAGTGTGTGGCAAAGCT
>CANCGU010000154.1 GCA_947377705.1 Comamonadaceae bacterium | reverse complement strand
GGCGTGAACGCCACACCAAAACCCAATGAGAGGTTTGCAATCAAATCCATTTTTTATTTCTCCCGGCTCAACCAGTGATGAAGGTGGGCCACACGGGCATCTGCAATTTCAGCAGCACGATGAAGGCCAAGTAGCTACCAACTGACAAGATGGTGGCCAAGATGAGCACGTCTCTCAAGACAAACGAATCACCGGCTTTGCTGGCAATGATGACCAAGGCATAGATCGCCGCGATCAAGCCCATGGCTGGGATACCAAGGCTGGGCAAGCCAGCCAACAAGATACCGAACACCACGTTGGCACCCAACACGAAGACGATAGGTTTCCAAGCAAACTTGCCGACAGGCTCGCCATCTTCAGTGTGCTCGACCAACGAATAAAACGTGATGAAGGCACCTAGCACGGCCAAGAAGATGCCCAGCAGCATGGGGAAGTAGCCAGGGCCCATGCGAGCACCCGTACCAATCGTGTAATTGGTTGCGCCCCAAGCGAAACCACCGCCGACCAATGTGAACATCAGGCCGGAGAAAAAGTCTTTTTGACTTTTGATCATTTGTTCTCCTCTATCCAAAAGCAAATATGCGCTGAATTATGGAGGTGGGGTGGGGCCTTTCCCGATGTGGGTTACACCTATTTTTTGCGACCCAAAAATCAGGGGTAAACCCTGATCTTATAAGGCTTGCAACGGTTTAAACACACGCAACCATTTGGTCGCTGGCAAGGGCCAACGCGCTTGAATGGCCTCAGCACGCGCCATCAATTCGGCACGCTTTGGATGGCTAGGCGTGCGCTGTGCCAGCACCACTGTGTTGCCCTCGCGTGTGGGCTTGAAAGCCCACAGGGCATCTTCACCAAAAGCCTTGGCCATCTTTTCGACGCTTTGCGCAAAGCTGGAGCTGCGGCCAAACAAATTGACCGTCATGCAGCCCTCGTCGGTCAAGAGCTGACGGCAGTCGGCATAAAACTCGGCGCTGTCGAGCACGGGTGACGCCGCTTCGTGGTCGTACAGGTCCACTTGCAAGGCATCAATCTGACCCCGCCAGTGGTCGTGCTTGGCCACCTCGGCAGCATCACCCAACACAACTTGCAGCTTGGCACTGTCGGCGGGCAGCTTGAACCAAAGACGACACGCTGCCACCACTTGCGGGTTGAGTTCAATGGCCGTGGTTTTCATGCGCAGATGTTTGAACGAAAACTTGGTGAGCGAGGCAGCGCCTAGTCCCAACTGCATGGCGTGCAGCTTGCCCACTTGGTCGATGTCTACAAACAAGAGCCAAGCCATCATGCGCTGCACGTATTCCAGGTCGATGTCAAAAGGCTTGTCTATGTTCATCGAGCCTTGCACCCAAGGCGTGCCGAGGTGCAGGTAGCGGGTGTCCCCATAGTCGGAGAAATTGACTTCTGGGAGTTCGAGTTTTTTTTTGGTTGCCATGGTGTTGCTTGTGATTTTTAGTCCGCCATACTTTCGACCACAAAGCGCACGCGCTTGTTGCCCTGCCATTCATCCGCCTCTAGGCGAAACGCCAGATGCGCGATGGCGGGAAGTGGGTCCACGCGGCCAAACCAAATGCCATCCACGGGCTGACCGTGGTGGCGCAGTTTGAGAGCCAAATGTTTTTCGCCCACCAAACGCTGGCCCAGCACCTCGATCTTTTCGCTGAAGGTAGGTGGCGCAAAGCCTTGACCCCACACCTCGCGCGCCAAGGTATCGGCAAGCTCGGGGCGGCGGTATTCGGGCAGCAAAGGGCCATCGGTTTCTAAGCGGCGTTGCAAGGTGGCTTCGTCCAACCACTCTTGCGCCACTTGTTGCAAAGCTTCTTCGAAAGTGGCGAGGTTATCTTCTTCCAAGGTACAACCTGCGGCCATGGCGTGACCGCCAAAGCGCAGCAACACACCGGGGTGACGCTTGGCCACGAGGTCGAGTGCATCGCGCAAATGAAACCCAGGAATGGAGCGGCCCGAACCTTTGAGCTCGTGCCCCTTGCCTGCCGCTTGGCTGGGCGCAAACACAAAGGTCGGGCGGTGGTGCAAGTCTTTGAGCTTGGCCGCCACGATGCCCACCACGCCTTCGTGAAAGTCGGGGTCGAACACGCACAGGGCCGAAGGCGGTTCTTCTTCAGGATCGAACATTTCTTGCGCCAGCTCTAAGGCTTGTTCGCGCATGTCGCCTTCAATCTCGCGGCGCTCGCGGTTGATGCGGTCGAGCTGCGTGGCCAGCTCGGTGGCGCGGCCCACGTCGTCGGTGGTGAGGCATTCAATGCCCAGCGTCATGTCCGACAAACGGCCTGCGGCGTTGATGCGTGGACCGAGTGCAAAACCAAAATCTTGCGAGGTGCATTTCTCGCTGACGCGACCGGCGGCGGCAAACAAAGCCGTCATGCCCGCAGGCATTTGGCCCTTGCGCACACGCGCCAAACCTTGGGCCACCAAGCGGCGGTTGTTGGCGTCAAGCTTGACCACGTCGGCCACGGTCCCCAGCGCAACAAGTGGCAACAAGGTATCTAGCTTTGGCTGCTGTTCTGCCGTGAACACCCCCCGCGTGCGCAGCTCCGCACGCAAGACCAGCAACACATAAAACATCACGCCCACCCCCGCGAGCGATTTGCTCTCAAAGGTGCAGCCGGGTTGGTTGGGGTTCACGATGGCATCCGCTTCGGGCAACACAGCCGCAGGCAAATGGTGATCGGTGACGAGCACTTGCAGGCCCAGCTTGCGAGCCGTGGCCACGCCTTCCACGCTGGCAATGCCGTTGTCCACGGTGATCAACACATCAGCGCCACTCGCTTTGACGCGCTCGGCAATCGGCGGTGTGAGGCCATAGCCATCCACCACACGGTCGGGCACGATGTAACTCACCTGCGTCGCCCCCAGCAAGCGCAAGCCGCGCAAGGCCACGGCGCAGGCGGTAGCGCCATCGCAGTCATAGTCGGCCACGATGCAGAGTTTTTTGTTGGCCGCCATGGCGTCGGCCAACAACACAGCAGCCGCTTCAATGCCTTTGAGTCCCGTGGGTGGCAGCAGTTGCGCCAGCGAGGCATCAAGGGTGGCGGCCTCTTGAATGCCGCGTGCGGCATACAGGCGTGCCAACAGCGGATGCACCCCCGCTTGTTCAAGCGCCCAAATGCTGCGCGGTGGCATGTCGCGTGCGATGAATTGCATGGGCTTAGTCTTTCAGCGGCGCAACGGCCAACACGGTGTCTAAAGAAGTCGGGGCCAAGTGTGTGCGCAGGCGTTGCCACAAGGATGGCTTGGCGCTGTCGTACACATGGAACTCATGCTCGCCGCACAACACCAAGCGTTGCGGCGTGCCTGCGGCCACGCGCGCCAACATGGGCGCGATGACCTGCGCATCCACCTGCTGCCACGCGTCAAGCCAACCGATGAGGTCTTGCTGCAAAGCGCTTTGGCGCAGGGTGTGAACCACGACAGGCTCTTGGCGTGTGGGCTGTGCCGCAGGCAAAGCGCCCGTGCCGTGGACCCAAAACGAATTGATGGTCAGGCTGCGCCCCTCGTTGACGGGGTGGGTGTAGAGCAACATTTGCATTTCGTTTTGCAAGCGACGCAGCAGTTTTGCGGCGGGGCTGAGTTGCTCAGAAGCACCTTGGCTGCCCACCAACCACGGGTCGATGTTGCGGCCAATCACACGGTCCAACGACGCGGTGGGTAAGGCTGCCAACAGCGGCGATTGCGCCAGCCACTGGCCTGGTTTGTAGGGGTGCAAAACAATGCCGTCTTCTGCAAAGAAACTTTGCATCGCTTGGAACAGCGTTGCGTCTGTGGCGTCGTCGAGTTGCAAATAGGCGGGGTCGCCCAGCGTCACTTGGCCGTTGCTCACATGCCAATTGCAGAGGGTGATGAAGGCCCAAGCACTTGGCTCCGCAGAGGCTTGATGCGCAGCGTCTGTTTGGGCAGGCGTCACGGTCAGGCCATGCGCGGCCGCCGCACGCACCGCCCAAGGCAAGCAGCCATCGGTCACTGGCCAACCCACCGCTTGCGCCCATGCCCGCTCGTGCGGGGGTGAAAGTGTGGCCAGCAAAGGTGCTTGCACCGCATCCACCTGCACATCCACCCGATGGGCTTGCGACAGCCATGCGCGCAAATGGGGCAACTCGGCTTTGGCCAACATCGAGGCCTCGGGGCCGTGGATGGTCCACAGCGAAAAGGGAATCAAGCGTGTGTCACGCACAAGATCGAACGGCACAGAGGTCAGCACAGAAGTCATGGCCTTGATTGTCCGTGATGCCGCACGAGGCATTGAGTAGGGGGTCATGTCCCTACGAGATAATCCAGCCACATGCAACCGACCTCCTCCAAACTCCCCTACGAACTGCTCATTGGCTGGCGTTACACGCGCGCAGGCCGTGTGGCGGGCCGCAACGGTTTCATTTCGTTCATCTCGGGCGTGTCCATGTTGGGCATTGCGCTGGGTGTGGCCGCACTCATCATTGTGTTGAGCGTGATGAACGGGTTTCAAAAGGAAGTGCGCGACCGTATGTTGGCCGTGGTGTCACACATCGAACTGCTCGCCCCCGGCGGCGAAGGCTTTGCCGATGTGAATGCCCTGATGGCCCAAGCCAAACAAAACACCGAGGTGTTAGCTGCTGCACCCTTCGTGGCACAACAAGCCCTGATGGCGCGTGGCGAAGACATGCGCGGCGCGATGGTGCGCGGCATTGACCCGGAACCAGAAACGCAGGTCAGCGACTTCACCTTGCAAATTCCGCCTGACGTGCGCGCGACCTTGCAGCCGGGCAATTTCAATGTGGTCTTGGGCAGCGAGCTGGCCATGGCCATGGGCGTGCGTGTGGGCGACCTCATCACCCTCATTGCGCCCGGCGGACAAGTCACGCCAGCAGGGGTCATGCCACGCCTGAAGCAACTGCATGTGTCCGGCGTGTTTGACTCGGGCCATTACGAATACGACGCCTCGCTCGCGCTGCTGCACATGGAAGACGCACAACGCATCTTCCGCCTCGAAGCCCCCACCGGCGTGCGTCTGAAAATCAAAGACAGCCAGCAAGCGCGCAGCGTGGCCTATGACTTAGCCGTGAAGCTTGGCCCCGAGGTCATCGTGCGTGACTGGACGCGCCAAAACCGCACCTGGTTTGCCGCAGTGCAAGTGGAAAAACGCATGATGTTCATCATCCTTACCCTCATCGTGGCGGTGGCGGCGTTCAACCTGGTGACCACACTGGTCATGACCGTGACCGACAAACGCGCCGACATTGCCATTTTGCGCACGCTGGGTGCGAGCCCCAAAAGCATCATGGCGATCTTTGTGGTGCAAGGCGCCACGGTGGGCGTGCTGGGCACGCTGGGCGGTTTGCTGCTGGGTCTTTCGGTGGCGTTCAACATCGACGTCATCGTGCCCGCCATTGAACACTTGTTGGGTGCGAGCTTTTTGCCCCGCGATATTTATTTGATCAGCCGCATGCCCAGCGACCCGCAAGCGGCTGACATTTGGCCCATTGCCATCATCTCTTTGGTGCTGGCATTTTTGGCCACCCTCTACCCCAGTTGGCGCGCCAGCCGCGTCAACCCAGCCCAAGCCTTGCGCTACGAATGAGGCTTGTTATGTCACTCACCCCCGTTCTCACCGCTCACCACATTAGCCGCCGCTTCACCGAAGGGCCACTGGATGTGACCGTGCTGCAAAACGTCGATCTGTCAGTGAATGCTGGCGAAACACTGGCCATCGTTGGCTCATCGGGCTCGGGCAAAAGCACCTTGCTGCATGTGCTGGGGGGCTTGGATGCGCCCAGCGCTGGCAACGTGTCGTTGATGGGCCAGCCACTGGCGGGCTTAAGTGCCGAGGCTTTGGGCGATTTGCGCAACCAACACCTGGGCTTTGTTTATCAGTTCCATCACCTGTTGCCGGAGTTCAGCGCACTCGACAACGTCGCCATGCCCCTGTGGATTCGCCGCATGGACCGTGCCGCGGCTAGCGCCCAAGCGCAAGCCATGCTCGAAGCGGTAGGCCTTGGGGCGCGCATGCATCACCGTCCTGCCGAGCTGTCAGGCGGCGAGCGACAGCGTGTGGCCATTGCCCGAGCTTTGGTGACGCGCCCAGCCTGCGTGCTGGCCGACGAGCCAACGGGCAACCTAGACCGCCATACCGCAGACAACGTGTTCGCGCTCATGTTGCAACTGGCACGCGAACACAACACCGCATTTGTGTTGGTCACCCACGACAACACCTTGGCTGCACGCTGTGATCGCCAACTGCACCTGAACGCAGGTGTGCTGCAAAAAACGGATTAACCGTTGAACAAGCGGCCACGGGCGTTTTGAGTGATGGCCGCTACACAGGGGTGCGAAATGCGGCGCTCCACCGACACTGCAAAAAACTCCTCAACCAGGTCATCACTGCGGCCGATGACTTCGACGCCGTATTGCGCCACCGTTTCTTTTTCTAAGATGCCGGGCGACATAAACACACCGCGTCCTTCGCGACCAAACGCCGTCATCAGTGCGCC
>CANCGU010000153.1 GCA_947377705.1 Comamonadaceae bacterium | reverse complement strand
AGACTTGACGGCACCCACCTACGGCGCAAGCTATGGTGAAGGCAAAGTCCAGGGAGTAGTGAAAGCTGCACAAACCGGAATCCTTTGGTCCCAGGTTCAAGTCCTGGTGGGCCCACCAAAATGGAAAAGCCACTGATTTCGGTCAGTGGTTTTTTTTTACTTTGTGTACTTGAACTCATCTGCTCGCATTTTCCTTACCCAAGTTTTTATAGTCTGTGCTCCAACATTGAAATGTCTAGCCGCAGATTTGATACTGGGCAATATTCCTTCAGGCTTACTGAACGAGCAATGGTTTCAGACCTTGCCCCAAGCCAGAATGTGCATCTCTGAGTGACGCAGGGACTACAACGAAGTCAGGCTACAGAGCAGCTTGGGTCAAATACCACCGGCCCAATTCGTGCAACAGCATCGGATTAATTCAATCCTGCTGCAAATACAAATCATCAAGTTTTGGAATAACTTTGAACCCACGGACTAACTTCTAATTCAGGGGTACGACTAGTGGTGGCAGGTTGACCCCGTTTCAAAAGGGTAATTACTAATACGAAGAGCCCTTTTTAATCATTATTCTCTGTATACAGAATACGGAGTCCGGTTTTAACTTATCCAATTTTTGAAGACAAAGGTCAGGCCATGAATACACGAGACAAAACAAATCACGCTGATGAGTCCAGTGAGAAAAAACTCATTCCCTTTGGTGGCTATCACGTCAATCGCGTCCCGGGCCACGACCCTGAGTTGACCGAGTGCGGCGCAGGTACGCCGCTGGGCGAGTACATGCGTCGTTTTTGGCACCCAGTGTGCATGTCTATGGAACTCACAGATACGCCACGTTATTTGAAAATCTTGGGCGAAGAGTTGGTCGCGTTTCGCGATGGGGCAGGTCGTATTGGTTTGTTGCACGCGCATTGCGTGCATCGCGGCGCCTCTTTGGAGTACGGCAAGATCGAGCACAACGGCATTTCGTGCTGCTACCACGGCATGGTGTTTGACATTGACGGTACTTGCTTACGTGTGCCGTTTCCAGAAGGCGAAGAGGAAGAGGGCGAGCGCTACCGCTGCTCAATCCGTCAAGGTGCCTACAAAGCCTTTGAGCGACATGGCTTGGTGTTTGCCTACATGGGGCCGCCTGAGCAAGAGCCGCCGTTTCCGGAGTGGGAATCGAACTTCACCGTGGCAGAGGGCGATGAGTTGGTGCCGTATAGCAACTTCCAGCACTGCAACTGGTTGCAAGTGCAAGACAACTCAGCTGATAACTATCACACCATGGCCTTGCACGCCAAGCGTCAAGTGACGGGCGAGCATTTCCAAGGCACTACGTTTGACGAAGTGGGGGCCGCCTCAATGGAGGTGCCACCTGATATGCATTTCATGCCAGTGCACGGTGGCCGTGGCTTGGCGGGAGCTGGCGCACGCCGCTCTGACGACGGTCATATGTTTATCCGAGTGCAGCATCAGGTGTTGCCTAACCTGAGCTTGCATGCTTACACCTCTGAAGACGGCAAGAAGAAAAAACTTTTCAGCCGTTTCCACATGATTCGTTGGACCGTACCTGTGGATGATCAAAACGCCAAGATGATTGGTTGGCGCGTGATGGGTCCAGGCATTGACACCCGTGGCGTCGGTGACAAGAACATGGTTGGTTACGAAACGATTGACTTCTTAGAAGGTCAAGTCGCCATGCGTAGGCCTGAGCGTTTTGGGAAGTACGAACTCAAAGACATGCCCCCAATTCCGACCGACCACCGCGCACGCGCCAATTACAAAGATTGCCAATACGCACCAGGCGACTACGAGGCCATCATCAGCCAGCGACCGATTGCCGTGCATGCCTTAGAGAATCCCACCAAGTTCGATGCGGGTCTGTATATGTTCCGCAAACTATTGCGCGATGCGGTGCGTGGTGCCAATCCCAACGCCAGCCCTGAACAATTTGCGCAGTGGTTACGCGACAGCGAAGGTCAGCCCAACAGCTATTGCTCAGGCAATGTGTTTGACTTGCCTGTGGGACGCACCACGGAAGAAGAGGTCACGCTACGCCGCTATCTGGCCAAGCAAGTCGTGGGCATCATCACGGAAGCTGACAAGTTCAAGGGGCAAGAACGCACAGATTTTGTGAAAACCAAAATGGAAGCATTGCAACAAGACGTGCTTGCCAAGCGTCACGCATGAGTGCCACGACCGATACAAAACAGCTAAGGGTGCAGGCCATTCGTTGGCAGGCCCAAGGCATTTGTTCCTACGAACTGGTGGATCCTGAGGGCCATGCACTTGAGCCTTTTGAAGCTGGTGCGCATGTGGACTTGCATTTGCCCGGCGGTATTCTGCGCTCGTATTCACTGGCGGGTGACCCCAAGGACACCAGCCATTGGTTGCTGGGTGTGTTGCTAGAGCCTAAAAGCCGAGGCGGTTCGTCAGCCATGCACAACAAGGTGCGTGTGGGCGATCTGTTGGAGGTCGGGGTTGCGCGTAACGCGTTTCCCATGGCAAGCGAAGCCAAGCATTCGATTTTGATTGCAGGCGGCATTGGCATCACGCCTTTGAAATCTATGGCACATGCACTTAACGATGCAGGGGCTTCATTTGAGCTGCACTACTGCGCACGTAGCACTAGCCATGTGGCTTTCATGAAGGAGCTGCAAGAGGTTGTGCCGCAAGGACACTTGCATTTGCACTTTGACGGCGGTGAGCCGGGCAAGGGTTTGGACATCGCGGGGTTGCTGAAATTTGCTGAGCCAGACACGCATGTGTATTACTGTGGTCCAGCAGGTTTCATGAGCGCATGTGCGGCGGCTAGTGCCCATTTGCCTAAAGATGCAGTGCATTGCGAACATTTCAAAGCGCCTGAAACAAAGCCGCTCGATTTGCCTGATGGCGCTTTTGAGGTGCATTTGGTCAAGAGCGGTGAGGTCATTCAAGTGGGCCCTGACCAAACCATTGTGCGTGCCATTGAGCTCACGGGCCGACGCGTATCCACCTCATGTTTGTCGGGCTTGTGTGGTGCTTGTAAGGTTGACTATGTGGCGGGTGAGGTGGATCACCGTGATTTCATCTTGAACGACGAGGAAAAAACGCATTGCCTGACGGTGTGTGTGTCACGCGCCAAGGGCAAAACCTTGTCTTTGAATTTGTAATTTCTATCAGGAGACAGCTATGTTGGATAAAGTGAAAACACCTCAGTTGAGTGGCCATAAAAAATCAATTTACGATCCCACACAGACTGGCTTGATCTACCCAGAGATTCAGCAGTTTGACAGTTTCGAGGCCGAACGTTTGCACCGTAAGCAGCGCTTGGTGGCCGCATGCCGCGCCTTTGCTTTGGAGGGGTTTGATTACGGTTTTGCCGGCCATCTCACCATCCGAGACCCTGAGCACCCAGAGCTGTATTGGACCAACCCCATGTGCGTGCACTTTGCACAAGTCAAAGTGTCTAACCTGATCTTGGCAGATCACAAGGGGCAAGTGGTTGAGGGTAAGCACGCCATCAACCGGGCAGGATTTGTGTTGCACGCAGCGGTGCATGAAGCCCATCCAGACATCATTTCCATGTGTCATGCGCACACGGTTTATGGCACTGCATTTGCTGCCTTGGGTCGACCGCTTGAGCCCATCTCTCAAGATGCCGCCGCTTTTTTTGAAGACCACATCGTCATCAAAGATGAAGCGGGTCAAGTGGCAGTCGAGGAAAAGGCAGGCTTGGCTGTTTGCGATTGGTTCAAAGGTGTGAAGGCTGCCATTCACCAAAACCATGGCCTGCTGACAGCCAGCCGCCACAGCATTGAGGCCGCTGCGTTTTGGTTCATTGCGCTTGAGCGTTGTTGCCGTCAGCAAATGCTGGTGGAGGCGTCGGGTCATCAACCCGTGCTCGTGTCACCAGAGCGTGCACGCTACAGCCGCGAACATGTGGGTTCTGAGTACATCGGTTGGTTGCATTTCCAGCCTATTTACGACCACTTGGTGGCAACACAACCCGATATGTTCACCTGAGCTTTGTGCTTAGAAAATCCGTTAGGCTCAGCACTTATGAAAACATGGAGTTCTGAATGAGTTTGGCGAAGATTCCCAACCGTACCGATTACGTTGACGAAGTTTATAAATCTCTGTTGGATGCCATTAGCGCAGGCGTGCTAGCGCCCGGTGAGCGCATTACGCAAGAGGATTTAGCTGAAAAGCTCAATGTCTCTCGGTCGCCAGTTTTGCAGGCTCTGCGTTTGCTGAAAAAAGATGGCTTGCTAGAAGAGGCGCCAGGACGCGGCTTGGTGGTCACGCAACTGGATCCGATTCGTATTGGGCACCTCTATCAAGTGCGGGGTTCGTTAGACGCTTTGGCTGCACGCCTTGCCTCCGTGAGAAAAGCAAAAATTCCCTTGTCTTTGATTGAGGCAGGTCGCGATGCTGCTGCGGGTCACGATGTGAATGCCTTGATTGAAGCCGACACAGCTTTTCACAAGGCCATTTACGAAGCGTCTGGCAACCCGTTCATCATCGAAACTGCCATGCTGCATTGGATACATCTGCGCAGGGTGATGGGCGCTGTTCATCAGCATCAGCTGGGGCGAAGCGGGATTTGGGAGGAACACGCCGCCATCGTCAAAGCCATCCATGATGGCAACGCTGATTTGGCTGCTAGCTTGTCAGAGACGCACACGGATTTGGCCAGGGAGTCCTTGATCCTCACGCTCAACACCAATGACATCACACTCCTTCGAATGAAAGCATGACGTGAATCAGCACGGCGATTCTCTGCAACTCACGCTTGATCAGCCACACCCTGTGTCCAAGTGGCCGCGTGCTTGGTATATGTTGATTGGCCTGTGTTGTATTCCAACTGCGTTTTCATTGTTGCTGGCTGAGCCTGCTAGTGCATATTGGAATTCCAAGCATTTGGGCGATGCAGATTTTGCTGCCTTATTGGTACTCATGGTGGGGTCATTTTTTCTGGCAAAAGCATTGGCCAGCGACCTGCTTAAGGTGTGTGCTGTCACGTTAACGCCCAACGGAATATTTTTGACATGGAGCCATGTGCCTGAAATTTTTGGGGGTGGTGTCAGCAAAAAAATTCACCTGTCGTGGCCCGACATTGAGAGCTTGGTTTGGATCGAGGGCGAGAGTGAGTTGGACTTGAAGCAGTATTTACAGATCGAGTTCAAAGAAAAAATCTCTATTCGTAAAACAGCCTTGAAAGTCTTGGTCTGTGACGACCGTAATGAGACTGAGTGCAGAAAAATAATTCATTTGCTACCCCCAAGCCTTGTCAAGCCAGAGTGGATTCAACCCGCTTTTCAAACAAGACTGGAATTACCAAACTCGTCGTACCTATGATGAATCACCGCAAAATCCTCTTCGGCCTTGTACTGACGTTTACTGCCGCCGGCCTAGCCCTTGCCCAAGATAAGTTTCCTAACAAACCTGTGACGGTCGTTGTGCCGCAAGCCGCAGGGGGAGCTAACGATGCGATTGCCCGCGTGATTGCACAAAAACTTTCCGAACAGATGGGGCAACCCTTTGTGATTGATAACCGCACAGGCGCCGGTGGCAATGTGGGCACTACAGCAGTTGCGCGTGCCAAGGCTGATGGCTATACGCTGATGGTCACAGCAGACAGCGCAATGGTCATTAACCCTTCTCTCTACCAGAGCACAGGCTTTGATCCCATCAAAGATTTCGACCCCGTAGGTACTGTGGCCACAGCGGGTTATGTGCTAGTGGCCAACCCTAGTTTTCCAGCCAAAAACACAGCAGAACTGATTGCGTTGGCCAAGCAGCAACCGGGCAAGATCAACATTGGCTCTGCAGGTAATGGCACCTTGAACCACTTGATCGGCGAGATGCTGAGCAAAGCTGCTGGCATTGATATGGTGCATGTGCCTTACAAGGCATCGTCTGCTGCGGTGACCGATTTGGTGGCAGGGCAGGTGCAGGTGTCGGTGCAAAGCTTGCCCTCATCGATTGCCTTCATTCGCTCTGGCAAAGTCAAGGTGCTTGGGGTGATTAACCCCAAGCGATTGCCAGCATTGCCAGATGTGCCAACCATTGGCGAAACAATTAAAGGCTTTGGTACTACGCCTTGGTATGGCATGTTTGTGCCTGCAGGGACCCCCAAGCACATCGTGACACAACTCAATGCCGAGATTGCCAAAGCGCTGGACTCCAAAGACGTGCTTGACCGTCTGGCGGGTGTGGGTTGCGAGCCTTACAAATCCACGCCTGAACAGTTTGCTAACTTGGTGCGCGATGACTTGCCTCGTTGGGCCAAAATTGTGAAGACCTCTGGCGCTACGATCGATTGATGGATATGACTATGACGATTCCTAATTTGAGTCCTGGCGCGCTGCAAGGACTCCGGGTGGTTGAAATGGGGCAATTGATTGCAGGGCCCTTTGCAGCCAAGACCTTGGGTGATTTTGGCGCTGACGTTATCAAGATTGAACCACCCGGAGCGGGGGATCCGCTGCGCAATTGGCGCATGCTGCAAGACGGCACATCGGTTTGGTGGCAAGTGCAATCACGCAACAAAAAATC
>CANCGU010000152.1 GCA_947377705.1 Comamonadaceae bacterium | reverse complement strand
ACATTGACAACGCCAAAGCCGTGCGCGCCGTAGGCGCAGCCATCGGCCAAAACCCACACAGCATCATCGTGCCTTGCCACAGGGTGTTGGGCGCAAACGGTTCTCTCACAGGCTTTGCAGGTGGCTTAGACCGCAAAAAACATTTGCTCGCACTTGAGGCCACACACGCATGACTGAAAAGCATTTGGATTGGCGTGAATGGGTGCCTGAGTTTGTGCTGCTAGCGGTCCTGTGGGGTTCATCGTTTTTATTCATGCGCGAAGGTGCCTACGCCTTTGGTGCATTTCCGACGGCTTGGGTACGGGTCACCTTGGCGGCCATCATGCTCACGCCGATTTTGATTTGGCGCGGTGAAGTGCCCATGCTTTCCCAACACTGGCGACCCACCCTGTCGTTGGGCATCCTCAACGCGGGTATTCCTTTCGCTTGCTATGCCTATGCCTTGATGCACATCAGCACGGGGTTATCGTCCATCTTGAATGCGACCACACCGTTGTTTGGCGCACTCATCGCTTGGTTTTGGCTAGGCGACAAGCTCAATGCCATGCGTGCCTTGGGGTTGGCGTTGGGTTTTACAGGCGTGGTGTTGCTTGCCAGCGATGTGCCGGGGGGCATTTCGTTCAAGGCAGGCGGTGCAGGACTGGCTGTGGTCGCTTGCTTGATCGCTACGTTTTGCTATGGCGTGGCAGGCAGTTTCACCAAACGCTATTTGCACAATGTGCCTTCACTCGTGACGACAACGGGTAGCTTGTGGGGCGCCAGCATCGGACTTTGTATTCCCGCCCTACTGACTTGGCCCAACGACATGCCACCACTTCAGGCATGGGGCGCTTTAGCCATTGCGGGCTTGCTTTGCACATCACTGGCTTATGTACTTTATTTCCGATTAATGACACGCACGGGTCCTGCGCGCACCATGACAGTCACGTATCTCATTCCCGTATTCGCCAACCTAGTCGGTGTGATGTTCTTAGACGAAGTCGTCACCCATTGGATGATGGGCTGTGCGTTGGTCATTGTTCTGGGAACCGCACTCGCTTCCGGATTGGTGGGGCACAAAACACGCTGACCAGCACACTTTTCCAAAGCCTGTTACATTAGCTTATCGCTTTAGTCGACTTCTAGCACGCACCTCTACATTGCCGTGCAGCCCCTCAGCAGAGGGGCGTATAAGTAAATTCCCACTTCTTCGCGTATTCCAACAAGCCTTTCTAGGCTGTGTTTTGTCGTTCTATTTTTCTAAGATTTTCATGATTCCCGCTATTCATATTCAAAACAATTCCATCACGCTTGGCAAATACCGCATTGCGGCCTGCCCACGCGCTTTACCCAGTGGCCGCTTTGCCGCACAAGTGTCTGTCGCCAGCGGTCGCGGCAGCGCGAGCACTGCACGCATCATGTGCTTCATTGATGACTTCGCCACACACGATGACGCCGCTAACTATGCCCTCGCACAGGGCCTAGATTGGGTGCATGAAGCATCGCAAACCCACTGACTTCACTGATCTTTACAAAATTCCAACGAAAAATCACACACAAAAAAGTGCGCCAAACTTAAAATTTCGTTAACCTTATATTCCATATAGGTCCGAAAGAGCCCAATGCGTCACCTCCATGCAGGTCAACCACTGGTCACTGATGAAGAGTTAGATGCGCTCATCGGTGAAAACGAGGCTGTCGATACAAACACCGATGTTTGGTTCAAATACCGAAACTTATTTTTGTTGATCGTGGTCATTTCTCAAGCAGTCAAGCTACTTTTCTTTTCGCACCTGACCGTGGGTAACTTTGAACTTGGGGCGCTCGACCCGCAAGCTTTTGAACGCTACCTCGTCTTTCGCGCTGGCTTCGTCATGGCGATCAGCGTTTTCTACCTCTTCAGTTATTTAAAGAACTGGTATTTCGAAAAAGTCTCTCTCCTGTATGTCGGTATCGCCATCACTGCATTAGTCATGGACTACTTCAACGCCTATGTGTATTTGAGTGAAAGTCCAGCGCAGTGGATGACAGGCTTGATTGCTCTGCGCTTCATGGCCGTATTTTGCTTACTCATGAACGCATGGAATGCACAACAGGCGCCAGCAATGCCACGAAGCTTGTGGTCGTAAATAGCTGATGGCACAAAGGAGGATTAGATGAAGAACCGCCCTCCACTTTCTTAACTCTGACGATCAATCTAAAGCAAGCAAGCCCAGCTATCGCGTTGTTGTGCACGGATGGCTAACCGCTCACAAGGGTTAGCACCAATAGTGACGAATTTTCGAGTTGGCACAATTATTTCAATTCTGAACTTTTCATAATTGAAGTAATTAAAGAGGCTGCCATGAAAATTGTTTGTATTGGTGGGGGTCCAGCAGGTCTGTATTTCGGCTTACTCATGAAGGCCCGCTGGCCCGAGCACCACATCACCGTGGTAGAGCGCAACTTGCCTTACGACACATTCGGTTGGGGTGTGGTTTTCTCAGATGCCACGATGGACAACATGCGGCAATGGGACCGCACCACAGCCGATCAAATACAAGAAGCCTTCAACCACTGGGACGACATTGAACTTTTATTCAAAGGCCGCACCCTGCGGTCCGGTGGGCACGGCTTTGTGGGCATTGGTCGCAAAAAGTTACTCAATATTCTGCAAGCACGCTGCGAAGCCTTGGGCGTGGTTTTGAAATTCGATTGTGATGTCAACTCAGATTTAGATTTTCCAGACGCCGACTTGGTCATTGCCAGCGATGGCATCAACTCCAAAATCCGCACGCAATACGAAGAAGTTTTCAAACCCGATATCGTCACCCGTCCCAATCGCTACATTTGGTTGGGCACGCACCGACAGTACGACGCTTTCACCTTTGATTTTCAGAAAACTGAGCATGGTTGGTTTCAGGCGCATATTTATAAATTCGACGATGAAACATCCACATTCATTGCGGAGTGTCCGGAGCATGTGTGGCTGGCACATGGCTTAGACAAAGCAGACCAAGCGGAATCAATTGCGTTTTGCGAACAGCTCTTTGCAGACAACTTGCAAGGTGCCAAGCTCATGACCAATTCGCGCCATCTGCGCGGCTCTGCGTGGTTGAACTTTCAGCGCGTCGTGTGTGAGCACTGGTGGCTCAAAAACAAGCACGGCAGCCATGTGGTGTTGATGGGTGACGCTGTTCACACCGCCCACTTTGCCATTGGTTCCGGCACCAAACTTGCCTTAGAAGATGCGATTGAGCTCACGCGCCAATTCGAAATTCATGGTTGCGACGCAAGTCAAATCTCACAAGTGCTGACTGACTACCAAGAAAGTCGTCGCATTGAAACACTCAAAATTCAAAACGCAGCTTGGAATGCCATGGAATGGTTCGAGGTCTGTGGCGAACGGTATTGCGACCAACTCGAACCAGAACAATTCATGTATTCGATGTTGACGCGCAGCCAGCGCATCAGCCATGAAAACCTGCGCTTGCGAGACAAAACATGGCTGGATGGCTATGAACACTGGTTTGCACAGCAGGCCTTGGGCAAGACCGCCCCCGCCGTGACCACGACACCTCCGATGTTCACGCCCTACACCTTGCGCTCTGTCACGCTCAAGAACCGGGTGATCGTTTCACCCATGGCGCAATATTCAGCACATGACGGCATGCCCACCGACTATCACTTGGTTCACCTGGGCGCGCGTGCCATGGGCGGGGCAGGCATGGTGTTTGCCGAAATGACTTGTGTGAGTCCCGACGCTCGCATCACCCCCGGATGCCCAGGCTTGTGGAACGATGCACAAACCCAAGCATGGAAAAAAATTATCGACTGGGCACACCAACACAGCGACGCACGCATGGCGGTGCAATTGGGTCATGCAGGCGCGAAGGGCTCTACGCGACGCGCATGGGATGGCATTGATCAGCCTTTAGCTGCCGATGACACCGAGCCCAACTGGCCCCTGATCAGCGCCTCACCTCAGCAATACATCGATGGTGTGAGCCAAACTTCAAAGGCCATGACCGAAGCTGATATGGCCCGTGTGACGGCAGACTTCGTCGCCGCCACGCAGCGTGCCGCAGAGGCAGGTTTTGACTGGCTCGAATTGCACTGCGCACACGGCTATTTGTTGTCGAGCTTTATTTCACCGCTGACTAACCACCGCACCGATGCCTATGGTGGCAGCTTGGAGAACCGGTTACGTTACCCACTGGCTGTATTCAAAGCGGTGCGGGCAGCATGGCCCCAGCATTTACCCATGTCCGTACGCATCTCTGCGCATGATTGGGTGGAAGGCGGCATCACACCGGCCGATGCGGTGCAAATAGCCAAGGCTTTCAAAGCCGCGGGTGCGGATGTGATTGACTGTTCGTCAGGTCAGGTGAGCAAACGCGAAAAACCCGTGTTTGGTCGCATGTTTCAAACCCCGTTTTCAGACCGAATCCGCCAAGAGGCCGGCATTGCCACGATTGCTGTGGGCGCCATCAGCGAAGCCGATCACGTCAACAGCATCATTGCGGCAGGTCGGGCTGACTTGTGCGCTGTGGCACGCCCCCATTTGGCCAACCCCGCTTGGACCTTGACAGAGGCAGCACGCATTGGCTACCAAGCCATGCCATGGCCCAAGCCCTACATCTCTGGTAAACGGCAACTCGAAGCCAATTTTGAGCGCGCTGCAGCACAAGCGGCCTTAGTGACTTCCGCCAGTAAATGAACATGTCAAACAACATCCCCTTCCTGCATCAACGCCACGCCGTGGTGACCGGTGCCTCCCGCGGCATTGGCGCTGCCATTGCCCGCGCGCTGGCCCATGCGGGCGCTCACCTCACCTTGATCGGTAGATCACGCGATGGTTTGGAAAAAATTGCCTCAGAACTCCCAACCCAGACACGCGTGCATATCGAGGCGGTCGATGTCACAGACAACGCTGCCGTGCATGCTGCCATGCAAGCGGCCGAACAGACGCTGGGGCCTATCCACATCTTGGTCAACAACGCGGGACAAGCCAGCAGTGCGCCGTTTGAAAAAACAGACCTAGCGATCTGGCAATTCATGATCAACATCAACCTCACCGGTACCTACAGCTGCACGCATGCCGCATTGCCGTCAATGCTGCAAGCGGCCGCCAACGGCACACCGGGGCGCATCATTCATGTGGCCAGCACAGCTGGCTTGCAAGGTTACGCGTACGTGTCTGCCTACACCGCGGCTAAGCATGGCGTGGTGGGTCTGACGCGTGCATTAGCCCTCGAGCTTGCGCGAAAAAACATCACCGTCAATGCCATTTGCCCGGGGTACACCGAGACGGACATTGTTCAATCTGCTATTGAGAATATCGTGGCCAAGACCGGTAAAACTCCGGCACAAGCACGCGAGGCGTTGGCCGAGCGCAACCCACAAAAGCAGTTGGTGCAACCCGAAGAAATTGCCCAAACAGTTTTGTGGTTATGCGGGCCGGGTAGCGGCGCCATCAATGGGCAAGCCATCGCCATCGACGGCGGGGAGTTGGCAGGATGAATGCAGTGACAGAAACCCAAGACCAAGAACTACGTGCGCACGAAGACCACCACGCCTCGTTGCGTCTATGGCTTCGCCTGCTGTCATGCACCACCCTCATCGAAGAAACGATTCGACAACAACTGCGCGAGAAATTTGACATCACGCTGTCGCGCTTTGACTTAATGGCACAGCTCGAGCGTCATCGGGAAGGCCTGACCATGGGCGAGCTGTCACGCCGCATGATGGTGAGTGGCGGCAACATCACCGTGATCGTGGACCAACTCGAAAAAGAACAATTGGTGCAGCGCAAAGTAGCCGCCACGGACCGTCGGTCGTTTCGGGTGTTGCTCACGGCATCCGGGCGCAAATCGTTCGCCCGCATGGCGGTGGCGCACGAGCAATGGGTGGTCGATCTTTTCAGCGGACTGGATGAACACGCGCAAGAACAGCTCAATGATTTGTTAGGTCATCTCAAAACCGGCATTCATCGCCAACACGCAAACCCATCTCGCAAGGAGACAACATGAGTCAACGCTATTTACCCGGTGAAACCCATCAATTGCCACGCCACAACCACAGCTTGGCCAACTACAAAGGCGAATTTGTGCTGTATGAATTCAAAGAAGGTGTAGCCACCATCTCTTTGAACCGACCTGAGCGCAAAAACCCTTTGTCATTTGACTCGTATGCCGAACTCCGCGATTTGTTTCGTGCCATGAGTTACGCCAAAGATGTGCATGCCATTGTGATCACGGGTGCAGGACACAACTTTTGCTCTGGTGGGGATGTCCATGAAATCATTGGCCCCCTCACCAAACTCGACATGCCTGGCCTTTTGAGCTTCACACGTATGACAGGTGATGTCATCAAAGCCATGCGCGCCTGCCCCCAACCGATCGTGGCCGCCATCGACGGCATCTGCGCTGGCGCGGGTGCATTGTTGGCCTTGGCCTCTGATCTGCGCTACGGCACGGAACGCAGCAAAACCTATTTCTTATTCAATAAAGTGGGCCTAGCCGGTTGCGACATGGGCGCCTGCGCTTTGTTGCCGCGCGTGATTGGTCAAGGACGCGCCTCCGAGTTGCTTTATTCCGG
>CANCGU010000151.1 GCA_947377705.1 Comamonadaceae bacterium | reverse complement strand
CGCCCCCTCACGCACCACGGTGGCGGGTCGCTATATTTTGACCCCTGCTGTGTTTGAACGCATTCGCGCGGGCGGACGCGGCGTGCAAGGCGAAATTCAGCTGACCGACGGTATTGCAGGATTGCTGGCTACTGAAAAAGTGTTCGCCTATTCCTACGAAGGCAAGCGCTACGACTGCGGTAGCAAAGTGGGTTTCTTGCAAGCCAGTGTTGAACTGGCACTAGAGCACGCGGAAGTAGGCGCCGAATTCCGTGACTACCTGAAGCAACTCAACGTCGCTTGAGGATGTGAATGAAGTCGTTACCTTCCGTGGTTTGCGACAACAGCTCATTGCCCGTTTGTTTGGCAAACGCCGCAAAGTCACGCAAGGAACCGGTGTCGGTGGACACCACTTTCAGCACCTGACCACTCGCCATGGCGGTGAGTGCCTTTTTGGCTTTCAAAATAGGCAGAGGACAGTTCAAGCCGCGCGTGTCCAATTCGACATCGATGTTCATGCTGGAAATACGCCTGTCGACAAGTAACGGTCACCACGATCACACACGATGAAGGCAATGGTCGCGTTTTCGACCTGTTGTGCAATTTGCATCGCCACCCAACATGCGCCAGCGGCAGAAATGCCGGCAAAGATGCCTTCTTCGCGCGCCAAACGGCGACACATGTCTTCGGCATCGTCTTGGCTGACGTAGATCAGTTCATCCACATTTTTGGCATCGTAAATTTTGGGCAAATACTCTTGCGGCCATTTGCGGATGCCTGGAATGCGCGAGCCTTCTGAGGGCTGCGCGCCAATGATGCGAATGGCGGGGTTCTTCTCTTTCAAATAACGCGACACCCCGGTGATGGTGCCTGTGGTGCCCATGGCGCTCACGAAATGCGTGATGCGGCCTTGTGTTTGCTCCCACAACTCAGGGCCTGTGGTCTCGTAATGGATGCGCGGGTTGTCTTCGTTAGCAAATTGGTCAAGCACACGCCCCTTGCCTTCTTTTTCCATGCGTTCGGCCAAGTCACGGGCGTATTCCATACCGCCGCTCTTGGGGGTCAAAATCAGCTCGGCACCAAACGCTTTCATGGTTTGGGCGCGTTCAATCGACAAGTCCTCGGGCATGATGAGGACCATGCGATAGCCTTTGATGGCTGCCGCCATAGCCAGCGCAATACCTGTATTGCCAGACGTTGCCTCAATCAAGGTATCGCCGGCCTTGATATCACCGCGCTCTTGCGCACGTTGAATCATGGACAACGCGGGACGGTCTTTGACAGACCCTGCAGGGTTATTGCCTTCGAGCTTGCCCAAGACCACATTACCGCGCTTGGCATTCTCCATCGCGCCAATGCGCTGCAAAGCGACCAAGGGGGTCTTACCAATCGCATCTTCAATCGTGGGGTAAATCATGTGTGAACTCATAACCCACACTGTGCCATAAGTAGTACCCATCGCTTGGGTGCCTCATCAAAAAGTCCTTTCAGCGGCGCCCCACCGGCCTGAAGCTGGCTAGAGACCTGGCTCTAAAGCACACAAGATTCACCATTTTTTCAAAATACGTCGATAACATTCCCTTATCAAATTTAACCCGTCAAGGAATCCATATGCAAAACCAAATCAAACCCCAAGTTGAAGCCTCTATGCAAGCCGCTTTTGAATTGGCGAACCTGTCGTTCGCTCAAGTCGAGCGCATCACAGAGTTGACGCTCGAACAAGCCAAAGTCAATGCAGAGTTGGCACAAGATCAACTGGCTTCTGTTTTAGATGTCAAAGATCCAACGGCAGCAATCGAATTGCTCAAAGCGCAATTGGAAACATCCGCGAAAAGTTTGGCGGGTTTTGCCGCAACAGCTTTCGAGTTGGGTCAACAGTTCCAAGCCGAAGCAGCCGCCTTTGCAGAAGGTCACTTTGATCAAGCCCACGCAGCGGCCAACAAAGCAATCATCGACAACCTGAAAAAAGCCCCCGAAGGCTCTGAAGCGGCGGTGCAAGCCGTGAAGACAGCCGTGGAAGCTGGCAACAAGGCACTGGCCGAAGCACGTAAAAATGCCAAAAAGACCGCCGAGTTGGCCCAAGAAGGCATTGCCAAGCTGAAAGAGCATGCCCCTAAAGTGGCTAAAGCACCTGCACGCCGCAAAGCTCGCGCTTAAATCGTTTCAGGCTCAAAAATAAATCCCCGTGTAGATCGCTCTACACGGGGATTTTTTATACAACCTCAGCCGCCTTGACGGGCCGACAGTCACCACAGAAAAAATGGCTTTTGTCCAGTAGGCGACGAAATGATCCCAGAGCGCGAGGCTTGTGCAAGCCGCACTTCATACAACTCATGGTGTTGATCATGTTGCCCGTTGCGCCAAACGGACTACCGCCCGCTTTGGATTTATAGCGAAGACCGTCGCTGGCGATTTTGGTGGTGATGTCGTCTCTGCTCATATGTAGATTTTATCGAATTACCCACAAGGGTAATTGCCTACAGAGCCAAATCTAGTCAAGACGGCAAACTGTTGCCGCTCATCAGCGTAAAAACGGCAAGGTCTATTTATTGCTTATCTCCTATCAACCCGAGATGGAAGAAAAAATGACAGTCAACACCATTGGACAAAGCACTTACGCCAGCGGACTGCAGCAGAAGCAGCAAAACATGAACAACATGTTTGCGGCGCTGAAGTCTGGGGACATGGCCGCAGCTCAAAAAGCCTACGCATCCTCTGGCATGCCCCCCATGGCCACCAACAACACCAGCCCACTCGGGCGCCTATACCAAGCCCTGCGCCATGAAGACTTGGCAGGCGCGCAAAAAGCCGCGCTAGACATGCAGGGAAAGAATGGGAAAAACGCAAACGCCCCTGTCAACCCGACCTCCAACAGCGCCAGCCAGCCTACGACGCCCGCCCAAAAAGCTGCTGCGGCTTTGGCCCAAGCCAGCCTCAAAGCCCAACAGTCCAGTGTTTTGGCGATGTTGGGGCGCGGCACCAATGTGAATACATGGGGCTAAGTCGCGCCATTGAACTTCCCAGCACTAACCCTGCCCATCTTTTGATTTCGCCATGTCTCGTATCTAGTCCATGTTGCTATTAGGACGAATGCCACGTTCAATCTCAACCTTCAGTACACGGAAGCACTCGTTAGGCCAACGGCCATTTTGAGAGCTATTCAAGTCAGCTACTCGACAGTTGATAGTCAACGAACACGGTAGAGTCGCGCGAATAACGCTTGGAGATGTTTCAAGCGTGTTCTAAAGCACCGCCATGATTCTGAAAATTATCGACATCACCCTGCCAATCTTCTTGCTCGCGTTGATCGGATTTTTCTACAGCAAGCGTGTCAACCCTGACTTATCAGGGGCCAACAAATTGATCGTCGACATTGCGCTGCCCATCCTGATTTTTATTTCTCTATCAGCCAAATCGTTCGATCCAGTTTCTGCCCTCACCTTCACTGGCGCATCCGTTGGCTTGATATTGCTCAGTGGATTGATTGCTTTACCACTTGCCAAGTTTTCAGGTGCATCAAGACAAGCTTTTTTGCCTTGTGTGATGTTCACCAACGTAGGACCTGTGGGCATTCCTTTGATCGCTTTGGCCTATGGTCCAGAGAGCGTCGCGTTCTCAGTCGTGTTACTGGTCATTTCTAACGTGTTGCACTTCACATTAGGCGCTGGCGTGATGAGTGGCAAAGTCGATTGGCGCATGGTGTATGCCAACCCATTGATTTGGGCGACAGTGCTTGGGGTGTTCGTTTCTGAAATGGGATGGGTGCTGCCCACAGCACTTCATACATCTTTGACGATGATTGGTAACGTTTTAGTACCCATGATGTTGATTTCTTTAGGCGCGAGACTTGCTGGAAGTGAAATTCAAGATGTCAGAGTCGGCGTGCAATCCAGCATCATGATTTTGGTCATTCGACTGGTTGCAACCTTTGTACTTTTGTCATTCATTCCATTGCAAGGGATAGAGCGCGGCGCCCTCATCTTGTTTGCTTGCTTACCACCCGCAGTTTTCAACTTCATGCTCGCAGATAAGTTTCAAGTCGAGCCCAACAAGGTGGCTTCGTCTGTCATCGTGGGGCATATTTTTAGCTTGGTGTTTTTGCCGTTGGGGATTTGGCTAGCTTTCTAAATAAGTCAGACAAGTTAGTAGACGCATAGAAATAAGACGTCCACTACTTAACTGCTCATGCAGTTTGTGCGCTAGCTGCAAGTACCCAATTTGCGTTTACTTCAAGTTCTAGCCCAAAACGTACAGCGTACTTTCCCGTGTGCAGTTGAGCGACCTGAGTCCGAGTAACTCGGCGGGACTTTGGCTGGGGGCTAGACATAGCGTTTTCCCTTTTGTGAGGCGCTTTGTGTATGAACATACCCTAGGCTGTCACGAACGTGTCAGCAACATACAGAAGTCAGCAGCAATGATTCGGCAACTTAGGAGGAAATCATGATTTGCCTGCAACCCAACTGCACCGACCTCAGCTGCCAAACGCCCTCAGAAAACGCGCAAAGCTATTTCGGACGACGTCAATTTTTACGTGATTTAATTGGCGGCAGCGTGGCAGTTACGAGCCTGTCATCCATCAGCGGTTGCGCGACTTTATTCGCGCCTGCCCCCACAGCTGAAACAATTGTGATCAACGGCAGCATTGCCACGCTCAACCCCAAACAACCCAACGCATCAGCATTGGCGATTGCTGATGGAAAAATCTTGGCCATTGGGAGTGAAGACGAGGTGATGCGCCATCGAACGCCCAACACCCGTATCATTGATGCTCAAAAACGCACGATCGTTCCAGGATTAAACGATGCTCATACGCACTTCATCCGTGGGGGATTGACCTACTCCATGGAGGTTCGTTGGGATGGTTTATCGTCCCTCAGCCACGGTCTAGAAATCTTACGAATCCAAGCACAACGCACGCCCTCACCGCATTGGGTGCAGGTCATTGGCGGGTGGACTTGGGCACAATTTGACGAGAAGCGTTTTCCCACCTTGGCTGAAATCAATGCAGCCACCGGGGACACGCCCGCCATGATCATGCATTTGTATGACCGCGCTTGGATCAACCGCGCTGGATTGCGGGTGCTGGGATGGAATAAAGACACGCCCAACCCGTTTGGCGGACAGATCGAGCGTGATGGTGCAGGCAATCCAACAGGTTTACTGGTTGCAACTATTGGTCTTCCAGCCTTGGTCAGCACTTGGCTCAAAATTCCACGACTCTCGCAAAATGATCAAATTTTGTCCACACAGCACTTCATGCGTGAAAACAACCGTTTGGGATTGACCAGCGTGATTGACGCGGGTGGCGGTGGACAAAACTATCCGGACAACTATGCCGCGATTGCCCAACTGGCACGCGATAAAAAGATGACCATGCGTATTGGCTATGAGTTGTTCGCACAAGCTGGCGGTAAAGAGATAGACAACTACCAAGCGTGGAGCAAGATGGTTAACGTTGGCGAGGGAGATGACTATTTCCGCATGTTGGGTGCAGGGGAATACATTGTTTGGGCAGCGGGTGACGTCACAAACTTTGACAAAGCGCCGCCCACAATTCCAGCTGTGATGGAAAGCCAACTCACTGCTGTTGGAAAATTTTTGGCTGATAAACGTTGGCCATTTCGCATGCACGCCAGTTTTGATGAGACGGCACAACGCATATTGGGTGTGCTTGAAAAAGTGAACCAAGAGGTACCTCTCACTGGCTTGCGTTGGGGCCTAGATCATTGCGAAACTCTGTCACCCCAGACATTGGAACGCGTGGCAGCTTTAGGCGGCAGCATCAACATTCAGAATCGAATGTCATTGGATGGCGAAGCCTTCTTGAGGCGTTATGGCCCCCAAGTCTCAGCAAACGCACCGCCAATTCAACGTATTCGAGAAATGGGCATACCTTTAGCAGCGGGTACCGACGGAAATCGCGCCACAAGCTATAACCCTTGGGTAGGCGTTCATTGGCTCATCACAGGTAAAACATTAGGTGGTGCAAAACTTCAAGGAGACCACAACCTGCTTAACCGCACAGAAGCCCTGCGCCTTTACACAACTGGTGGCGCATGGATGTCCAACGAAGAAACGAAAAAAGGCACGCTCGAAGTAGGTAAGTTCGCTGATTTGGTATTTCTATCAGCTGACTATTTCAATATGCCAGTCGATGAAATTAAAAACTTAGAGTCAGTTTTGACCATGGTGGGAGGCAGCGTTGTCTATGGCTCGGGCGCATACGCAGCCATATCGCAAGCAGCGCCACCAATTAATCAAGATTGGCTACCAATGAAAGACTATGGTCGCTACTACAAGAGTGCTGGAATTGAGATGCCAAAAGTTATGAAGTCGTCACAAAACAGTCACCAACATCCCTTGATCATTGGAGATGCAGGCTCATGGCGCATGGAATGTCCGTGTGCATTTTGAGTCTCGGTCACTTCACGATGAGTGGCACAAGACTGACTAACCAGCGTAGCCTCGAACGCATGGCCTGCTATGTCAGCTACGCAGGTACTACGGTAATCGTCCCCTAGAACCAAAGGCGTGAGAAGTAGAATTTTTTCCAATGGAAGAGGTTCTATATGAAGAGATCAAAATTCAGCGACAGCCAAATCATGGACGCCGTCAAACGTGTTGAAGCTGGCATCGGTGTTCCAGATATTTGC
>CANCGU010000150.1 GCA_947377705.1 Comamonadaceae bacterium | reverse complement strand
CCTTCGCGGCGCGCACGCAGCAAGAAGGCGCCGACGGTGCTTTCTTCGCTGAACACCATGTTGTGAAAGCCTTCGTAGCTTTGGGTCAACTCGGGAAATTTGCCACTTTTTTCCCAGTCAAAGCTACCGCCATCCACCACCACGCCACCAATCACGGTGCCGTGACCGCTGAGGAACTTCGTGGCGGAGTGATACACCAAATCAGCGCCCAGCTCGAATGGTTTGACCAGGTAAGGCGTGGTGAGTGTGCTGTCCACCAGCAGCGGCACGCCTGCCTCGTGGGCGATGGACGAGACGGTGGGAATGTCCAGCACCTCAAGCCCTGGGTTGCCCACTGTTTCGCCAAAAAACAATTTCGTGTTGGGGCGAACGGCGGCACGCCATGCGTCCATGTCGTTGGGTTTCACAAACGTGGTCTCAATGCCAAAGCGACTCAGCGTGTAGTGCAGCAGGTTGTGTGAGCCGCCATACAAAGCCGTGCTGGCCACGATGTGCGAGCCAGCGCCCATGAGCGTGGCAATCGTTAAGTGCAAGGCGGCTTGGCCGCTGGCGGTGGTGATGGCCCCGATGCCGCCTTCCAGCGCCGCCACGCGTTGCTCTAAGACGGCGTTGGTGGGGTTGCTGATGCGGCTGTAGACATGGCCCGCTCGCTCGAGGTTGAACAGCGAAGCCGCATGGTCGCTGGACTCAAACACAAACGACGTTGTGAGGTGAATGGGCACGGCGCGTGCGCCAGTGCTGGGGTCGGGGGCTGCACCTGCGTGCAAGGCGAGTGTGTCAAAGCTGGGGTCGTTGTAGCCGGGCATGGTTTCCTCGGGTGTTTTGTCAGATTCCTGATAGTCATTGTGGGCTATATTTCATGCCTTAGCGGAGGAGACAAACCATGAAAGTCAGCGATATCTTGCGAGTCAAAGATCAAGGCGGCGGGACCTTGTTCACCATCGACCCCATGGAGCCACTGGCTTTGGCCGTCAGCATCATGGCTGAAAAAGACATGGGTTCACTCTTGGTCATGGAGCATGGCGACTTGGTCGGCCTGCTGACCTTTCGTGAAGTGATTCAAGCTTTGAGTCGCAATGGCGGCACCTTGGGCGACTTCACAGTGCGCAGCGCCATGGACGATCACCCCCTCACATGTTCGCCTGAAACCGCCATTGACGATGTGCGTCGCATGATGCTCGAGAGCCACGCTCGCTACATGCCCGTCATTGGGAACCGCCAACTACAAGGTGTGATCAGCTTTTATGACGTGGCCAAGTCGGTGGTGGACAGCCAAAATTTTGAGAACAAAATGCTCAAGGCCTACATCAAAGACTGGCCTAGCGGCACGCCAGACCCTGACGATCAGTAAGGCGAGGCACCTCGTGGTGGTGGGATAATCTCACCCCATGAGCGGCAATACCTTCGGAACCCTTTTCACCGTCACCAACTTTGGTGAATCCCACGGCCCAGCCATTGGCTGCGTGATTGATGGCTGCCCTCCGGGCATGTCTTTGTGCGAGGCTGATATTCAGGTCGAACTCGATCGTCGACGCCCCGGCACTAGCCGCCATGTGACCCAGCGCAATGAACCTGACCAAGTGCAAATTTTGTCTGGCGTGTACGAGGGCAAAACCACCGGGACCCCCATTGCACTGCTGATTCAAAACACCGACCAGCGCAGCAAAGACTACGGCAATATTTTGCAAACCTTCCGCCCAGGTCATGCGGACTACACCTACTTCCAAAAGTTTGGCATTCGCGACCCACGCGGTGGTGGCCGTTCTTCTGCCCGTTTGACAGCCCCCACCGTGGCGGCTGGTGCGGTAGCCAAGAAGTGGCTCAAAGAAAAATTTGGCACCACCTTCTACGGTTGCATGACGCAAATTGGCGAGCTGCCCATTCCCTTCGAGAGTTGGGCGCATGTGGGCCACAACCCGTTCTACGCCCCCTGTGCCGACGTACAAGCGTTTGAAGACTACATGGACAGTCTGCGTAAAGCGGGCGACTCTTGTGGCGCACGCATTCGCGTGGTGGCCAGTGGCATGCCTGTGGGCTTGGGCCAACCCATTTACGACCGCTTGGATGCCAACATTGCCTACGCCATGATGGGCCTCAATGCGGTCAAAGGCGTGGAGATTGGCGCTGGCTTTGCCAGCGTGGCGCAACGAGGCACGACACATGGCGATTCGTTAACGGCGCAAGGTTTTCGTACCAACAACGCTGGCGGTGTGCTCGGCGGCATCAGCACGGGCCAAGACCTGGAGGTGAGCATTGCCATCAAGCCCACCAGTTCGATCTTGAGCCCGCGTGATTCGATTGACCAAAACAGCCAACCGACTCAAGTGGTCACCAAGGGCCGTCACGACCCGTGCGTGGGCATTCGTGCCACACCGATTGCTGAAGCCTTGCTGGCGTTGGTGGTGATGGACCATGCCTTGCTGCACCGCGCCCAATGCGGCGATGTGCAGGTGACCATGCCGGCCATCCCCGGCCATATTGGCACTTGATGGCCTTGCACTTAGGTCTGCTTTGACATCGCCCACCTCAGAAGCGCGTTCGAGTAACGCGCTTTCTCGTTTTCAGCTTTTTCCTTTTGCGGCGCTGTCTGCCAGCTACTTCGCGCACATCGGATTTTTCAACCCCTACTTGCCGTTGTGGCTCAAAGACTTGGGTTTTTCCATCACCATCATTGGCTTGCTCACAGCAGTGCAAGCGGCCACGCGCGTGCTGGCGCCCTATGGCTGGGGGTGGTTGAGCGACCACACGGGGGAGCGTGTGAAGTTGCTGCGCTTTTGCGCAGGCGCCGCACTGCTCTGTTCGGCAGGCTTGTTGGTCGAGGGCAGTGTGGTGTGGATTGCGGTGGTGTTGCTGCTGATGTTCATCCACACCAGTGCCATGATGCCCATGAGCGAAGCGGCTTTGGCCCATTTGGTCAGCACCGACCAAGGCTTTGATTCGCGTCGTTATGGTCGCGTGCGCTTGTGGGGTTCGCTGGGCTTTTTGGTCACTGTGTTTGTGGCGGGGGCTTGGTTTGAAGTGCAGGGGATGCAGAGCTTTCCCGCATGGTCAGTGGGTTCGTTGGTGTTGCTCAACCTGAGCGTGTGGTGGTTGCCCAATCGCAAAGAGGCGGTGCACCACGACGCGGTGCGTCCTTCGGTCATGCCCGTGCTGCGCCAACGCAGGGTGCAATGGTTTTTTGCCACGGTGTTTTTTCATGTGCTGTCGCACATTGGCATCTATGTGTTCTTTTCGCTCTACTTGGATGAGCTGGGCTACAGTAAAACCATGATTGGCGTGTTGTGGGCCGTGTCAGTCGCTGCTGAAATTGTGTGGTTCTTTACCCAAAGTCGTTGGTTGCCTAAGTTCAGTTTGTCGATGTGGATGTTCATCTGCGCAGCAGCGATGGTCGTGCGCATGGTGCTGACCGCATGGGCGGCCGAGTGGTTGTGGGCTTTGTTGTTTGCACAGGTCTTGCATGCGCTGACCTTTGCCACCCAACATACCGCATGCATTGCTTTGCTGTCGCATCACTTTCCAGGACGCTTGCGGGGCAGGGGGCAAGCTTTGTATGCCTCGATTGGCTATGGTGTGCCCGGTGTGTTGGGCGCTTTAGGTGGTGGCGCTTTGAGCGATGCGTTCGGATTGTCGTCGGTCTATGCGGTGTCCATTGCCACCGCTGCGTTGGCTTGTGTGTGCGCATGGCAATGCACACGGCAGCACGCCACGCCCTGAGTGTGTGATCAGCGCGCCAAGCGCAAAAAAAATGGCTTGGTTTTTTGTGACACCCAGTGGTGGACAGGGACCTCCACCTTCTCGTGTAAAAACAAACCAGCACCGACGCTACACAGCCAAGCGAATGTGGTCAAAGCCAACGCTGTATCTGGGTCATAAAAATGGCTTTTGTTCCACATGTCACTGAACAGCACGATCACGCCAAAGTGCGTCAAAAATAAAACATAGGCGCTGTTAGACAAGCGGTGCACCACACGTTTGATGGGGGTCCAATGCACCATGCCTTTGGGTTTGATGACCAGCCAAATCGCCGTGACCAAGGCCAACGTGAGGCGTGTGCGGTATTCGAACCACAATGCACCCACCGCAAATAACGTGGTAGTCCAAAACACCTTGGTCTCAAAGGCCGAGCGCTTGGCCCATGCTGCCAAGACACCCAAGCCGTAAGCGGCAAAGAAATAGATGGCCCAGATGTCGAGCGCATCGACGCGGTTGAACTGCCACATCGACATGACGCACAGCAACGCAATGCCAAGAGATAAACGCTTGTGCTTGTCTGATTGCAAGAGGTTGCACAGCAACACCAGCACGGCATAGAGCTGAAAATCAATCGCGATGTACCAAGCGCCGCTGGAGAGTGCTTCAAACCCCAGCAAGTCGTGCGCCAAAAATGCGTGCGCTAAAAATTGCCAAACGGTGGGCTCGCTGGGCAGCCAATTGGCGTGAATGGTGTGACGTGATACAGCCACGGCAAGGCTGATGAGTGCCAAGGCCAAAATGTAAATTGGAGCCAAACGCAAGTAGCGTCTGAAGATATGAATAAGAGGGTATTTGATGGGCTTATTCATCACCGACTGAGCCGCCAAATAACCACCGATCACCAAAAACACTTGCACGGCCAAGCGTGCATAGCGATACATCCATTCCATGAGTTGTGGCCAAACCAACGTCATGGTGTCAGCCATGGGGCCATAGGCAGAGAAGTGGTGCCACACAATGAGCTGTGCAGCCACAACTTTCAACACATCGACGGTGAAGGAACGTTCTAACAAACGAATTTTTCCTGTGGCGCTTTAGTCGTTCGGCTTGAACACCAGCAACAGCGGTGAGTGCACGCGACCATCGGTGTCGCGTGGCAAGATTTCGGTTTTGTCGATGGCTTTGAGTACCGCGTTATCCCAAGCGGTGTTGCCACTGGACTTGGTGAGCTTGCGGCTGACGATGGTGCCATCGGGCGCACAGCGGACTTCCACTTCGGCGGCAGGGTTGCCCGATACAGAGCTGGGGTCAAATGTGATGTTGGGCTTGATTTTTCCGCGGATACGACCACCATAAGTATCAGATGGACCTGAGGACTTCATGGCTGTGCCTGTGGCATTTTCACTACCGCTGGCGCCCGCCAGGCCCGCGATGCGCTTCATGTTTTCTTTGCGGATCGCTTCGAGCTTTTTGGCTTCTTCTGCCGAAGCCTTGCTGTCTTTTTGCTCTTGTTGCTTCTTCGCTTCTTTTTCTTTGCGTTCCTTCTCGGCGCGGTCTTTTTCTTTTTCCTTCTCTTTACGCTCTTTGTCCTTGCGTTCTTCTTCTTTTTTCGCGTCTAGTTTGCGTTTGTCTTCGTCGAGCTTGGCCTTGGCTTTTTTCTCGGCTTCCTTCTTCAGCTCTTCTTTGCGGCGTTCCTCGGCCTTCAAAGCGTCTTGTAGCTTTTTCTCTTCTTCAACTTTGCGTTTCTTTGCCAACGCAATTTCAGCGTCACGGTTGGGGGCTGGTGGTTCGGGGGCTTTCACCACGGGTTTAGGGGCAGGCTCGGGTTTGGGCGCCGGTGGAGGGGGTGGTGCTTCGACTTCTACCAGCTTAGGCGCAGCAGCCATGGGCACGGCAGACCACAGTTCAGCCTCAACCGTCAAGCTATCGTCTTGCTTCCATTGAATACCTGCGGTGAGCGCCACGATGAGCAAGGCATGCACAACCAACGCCGCACCGAAGGAGCGCGCAGTTCCTTTGGGGGGCGGGGGTGCAAACTCCAGATGCTTGGGCAATGCGCGCATGGCTTAGAAAATCAGTCGACCAGTTGAACCGACAGGCCCACGCGTTGCACGCCTGCACGTTGCAGGGTGTCCATAGCTTTCACCACGGTTTCGTATTTGATGGTGCGATCAGCTGTGATGACCACAGGGCCTTGCGCGGTTTCGCCTTGCAGCTCTTGCACATCACGGGCCAAACCCTTGAGGGTGGAGCTGACTGACTTGTTTACCGTCCCGGTGCTTTTGACGGTGATGCGTTCTTCTTTGCTGATCTCAACGTGAATCACTTGGTCCGGCACGGTGGCTGCTTTGCCTACGCTGGGCAAATCAATCACGCTGGGTGAAATGAGCGGTGCGGTCACCATGAAGATGATGAGCAAGACCAACATCACGTCAATGAACGGCACCATGTTGATATCGTTCATGGCGCGGCGGCCGCGTCCTGAGCGAGGGGCGATAGAAGCCATGCTGCGTCTTTCGGTTTAGTGGGTCATCGTGCTGGCGCTGTTGCGCTGCAAGATGTTGCTGAACTCTTCGATGAAGGTTTCCAACTTGATGGACACGCGGTCAATGTCGCGCGAGAAACGGTTGTAGGCCAACACCGCAGGAATCGCGGCGAACAAACCAATGGCTGTGGCCACCAGCGCTTCGGCAATACCCGGCGCTACTTTGGCCAAGGTGACTTGTTGCATGCCAGCCAAGCCGGTGAAGGCGTGCATGATGCCCCAGACCGTGCCAAACAAACCGACGTAAGGCGACACAGAGCCGACGGATGCCAACAACGACAAGTTGGATTCAATCGCATCCATCTCACGTTGGTAGCTCGCGCGCATGGCGCGGCGTGCGCCATCCATCAAGGCGCTGCTGTCGTTGATGCGGCGTTCGCGCAGTTTTTGGTACTCGCGCATGCCGCTGGCGAAGATGCGTTCCATGGGGCC
>CANCGU010000149.1 GCA_947377705.1 Comamonadaceae bacterium | reverse complement strand
CATGGTGTTTTGGCGGCGATTGTTCGACCTGATCACTACATCTATGGGGTTTGTCAAACGGCGCAGGATGTCGCCACTCAACTGGATGAGTTGAGGTTGGTCTAAGGTGGGTCATCAATGAAAAATTATCAGGAGACAAAAATGGAACGTAGACAATTCATTCAGACAATGGTGGCGGTTGCCTCCGTTGCAAGTTCTGGCGCATGGGCGCAAACAAACAACTGGCCAGATAAACCCATCAAGCTCGTGTTGTCACAGCCGGCGGGTTCGGGGCCAGACAACGTGGCGAGATTGCTTGGCGATCGACTTGCCAAATCGCTGGGGCAACCCCTTGTGATTGACAACAAACCGGGTGGACAAAACGTGATTGGTGCGCAAGCTGCGGCACGCTCAACCCCTGATGGGTACACCTTTTACTTTGCCACCACGGCAGCACTGATCACCAACACTTTGTTGTTCAAACAGTTGGCCTATGACCCGCAAAAAGAATTCGTGCCAGTTGCATTCGTGGCGCGAAGCCCATTCGCAATTTTGGTTGATGTCAACTCGCCGATCCAAACGATTGATGATCTGATTGCGAAATCAAAGGCGTCTAACGGACAGTTCTCGATTGGCAATGAAGGCCCACGCACATTCAGCGGCATGATCGCTCGCTTGTTCAATGCACGTTCAAAGGCCGCTGCGAATTTGGTTCCCTATGCCAACGTTGGTGTTGGATCGCAAAACTTGATGGGCGGCCATGTGGATGCGATGGTTGCCGACTTGGCCTCAACCGCGCAATTGGCGAAGCAAGGCAAGCTGCGCGTCATTGCCACCACGGCCGCTAAGCGTGTTCCGGGTTGGGAAAATGTGCCCGCACTTTCGGAAAAACTCGGTAGCTTTGATATGGTGGGTTGGTTTGCCATCGTCGCCCCGAAAGGAACCCCGCAACAAGCGATCACCAAGCTGAATCAAGAAGTCAACTTGCTACTGGCAGACAAAGAGTTTGCGGGGCGTATTGCCAATATCGGACCGTTGGCAGACGCGAGTATGTCGGAAGAGGATGTCAGAAAATTCTTATCTGCTGAACTTGCCCGATGGACCGAGGTGACGCGGGAAATTGGTGTGTTGCCTGAGTAGTGGGTTTGAATCGTTCGCCACTCGCCCTCTGTTTTCTGAAGGAATTTATGAAAATCGTTCTGCATGCTCTTTTCTTTTTGTGGTTTGGCTTGCTGGGCGAGGGCGCTTTGGCGCAAGTGTCCGACTATCCGTCCAAGCCTATTCGTATCTATGTTGGGCAAGGTGCAGGGGGCGGCATGGACACGCAGGCGCGTATCGTGGCGCAGCGCTTAGCGTCTCAGTGGGCGCAACCGGTGGTGGTTGAAAACAAAGTTGGGGCAGGAGGGATCATCGCGACTGAGTCGGTCGCCCGTTCTGCCCCAGATGGTTACAGCTTGTTGATGGGCCCCATCGGCAACATGGTCTTCACGCCCATCCTGACACCTAATTTGAAATATTCACCCACCAAGGACTTTGTACCCGTCTCTCTGGTTGCCACTTTTCCTTTGGTCGTGGTTGTGAATCCCAAATCGAAAATTAATTCGGTTGCAGAGTTGATTGCGCATATGAAAGCCAATCCAGATAAGTCAAATTTTGGTGGTTCTGGCCCCGCATTTCAGTTTGCCAATGAACTTTTTAAAATGAAAACTGGCGCACCGGGTGAATTCATTCAATACAAAAGCATGAGTGAAACCATCACCGCGTTGTTGGCGGGAGATTTGGTCATGTCGATGGTTGATACGGGGCCCGCCACAACGCACATCAACGCAGGGACTTTACGCGCCTTGGCGGTGACGTCACCCCAGCGGTTGCCCAGCATGCCTCAGGTTCCCACCATGGCCGAATTGGGTCTTCGTGACATTGAGTTTCGGTACTGGAGTGGTATTTTTGCCCCTGCTGGGACACCCAAAAATGTGATTAAAAAGCTAGAGGTAGAAATTAATCAAATCTTGAAGCAGCCTGATGTGATGGCGCAAATGTCAGCCCATCAGGTCACAGCGACAGGCAGTACATCAGACGAGTTGTCGAAGCTGGTCGCCTCAGATTTGCGTCGGTGGGGTGCGGTGGCAGATAGCGCCAAAATTTCTAAACAAGATTGAGCGTGCCCGTCATATGACTTCAGAAAATTTGGTGATCGACTTTCATGTGCACGCCTTGGAGTCCACAGTTTTTAAGAGCTCGACCAATAAAACGGTTTTCACAGGCTTTGGTGCCAATCCTGTGACGGAGCCTAGGCCAGGCGCAAAGGCATTGATGGACCGCATGTTTCACCCTGAATTGATCATTGAGGACATGGATGCTCGCGGGATTGACATGTCTGTCGTCACATCCAGCACCGTGTTGCAGGGGACATCCTGGGCTGATGCTGAGATGGATCTTTCTCTGTGCCAGCGGTGTAACGATCAAGCAGCCGAATGGGCGGTGACATATCCCAAGCGCCTTGTTGGCAGCATGGTGTTGCCACTGCAAGACATTGAGCGGTCACTGAAAGAATTGCGGCGTGCGAACGATCAGCTTGGGTTACGTGTGATCAACGTGTCTTCGAGTTACCAAGGTATTTATTTAGGAGATGCGCGATACAACCCATTCTGGGACGAGGTCGCAGCCAAAGACTTGACTGTCTGGGTTCATCCTGAAGGGGTTGAGGACCCTTGGTTTCAGAACTTTGGTTTATGGAATTCGCTGGGTCAATCGATTGAAGAAACCAAGTGCATGGCATCACTGATTTATAACGGCGTGATGGCGCGTTATCAAAATCTTAAGGTCGTGATGGCCCACGGTGGTGGGTATTTTCCGCATTACCTAGGAAGAATTGATCGCAATGCTGTGAACCGTCCTGAGACGGTCAAGCATCTCGGGGGTAAATCGCCACGCGATTTCTTGTCGCATTTTTACTATGACACCTGTGTGTACGATCCGCGTGTCCTTCAGGTGCTGATTGCGCTGGTCGGTACTGACCGCTTGGTGATGGGAAGTGACTATCCCGTCGGAGAAAAAAATCCAGTTCAGTGGTTGCAGCAAGCCGGCTTGCACGGGGATGCGTTAAAAGCTGTTGCAGGTGGCAATGCCGCAAAGTTGTTGCACATCAGTACCCCCAACGCTTGAGCTTAGTGAATTGCACCCAATGCCAACTGCAAAGCCAGTTGGTTATGCCGCTCAATCAACGGCCCCATGTGCACCGTTGCAATTTCACCCTGACGCACCACCACTCGGCCGTTTACGACGACGTAGTCGGCGTTGTCGCTGGCGCATAGCAGCAACGCACCCACGGGGTCGTGCACCGCGCCGCCGGCCATGCTAAGGGTGTCGGTGCGGAACATCGCGATGTCCGCGCAATAGCCCTCTTTGATTTGCCCCAGCTCGTGGGCGCGGCCCAGCACTTGGGCCCCGCCGCGTGTGGCGAGGCGCAAGGCGTCGCGGGGTGTCATCTCAGCGGGGCCGTGGTCGCAACCGAAGTCATCAAGCGCGCGGCCCACGCGGGCCAGCAGCATGGCTTGACGTGCTTCGTTCAGCAAGTGCGCGGCGTCGTTGCTGGCGCTGCCGTCAACACCCAAACCAATGGGCACACCGGCGTCCAACATTTTGCGCAAGGGCAAGATGCCGCTGGCCAAGCGCATGTTGCTGCACGGGCAGTGTGCAATGCCCGTGCGAGTTTTGGCAAATAGGTAGGTGCCTTCATCGTCCAGCTTCACGCAGTGGGCGTGCCACACGTCGTCGCCTACCCAGCCCAAGTCCTCCGCGTATTGCGCAGGGGTGCAGTTGAATTTCTCTTGGGTGTATGCAATGTCGTGGTCGTTCTCGGCCAAGTGCGTGTGCAGGCGCACCTTGTGTGCGCGGGCCAGTTTGGCGGCTTCGCGCATGAGGTCTTGGCTCACGCTGAAGGGCGAGCAGGGGGCCACGGCCACATGCGTCATCGCGCCATAGTTGGCGTCGTGGTAGGTCTCGATCAGGCGTTGGGTTTCTTTGAGGATGAAGGCTTCTTTTTCCACCACGCGATCGGGTGGCAGGCCGCCTTGGCTTTCGCCCACGCTCATGCTGCCGCGTGTGGCGGTAAAGCGCATGCCAATGGTGTGCGCAGCTTCAATGCTGTCGTCCAGTCGCACGCCGTTGGGGTAGATGTACAGGTGGTCGCTGCTGGTGGTGCAGCCGCTCAGCAGCAGCTCTGCCATGGCCACTTGGTTAGACACCAACACCATCTCGGGCGTGAGGCCCGCCCAAATGGGGTAGAGCCCTTTAAGCCAGCTAAATAGTTCGGCGTTTTGCACCTGCGGCACCGCACGGGTCAAGCTTTGCACCATGTGGTGATGCGTGTTGATCAGGCCGGGCACCACCACATGGCGTCGGGCGTCAATCACCTCGTCCGCTTGCTTCAGCAGCTCGTCGATGTTTTCGTCGGCGGGAATGATGCGTTCAATGCGGCCATCACGCAGCAGCAGTGAGGCGTTGTTGAGTTCGGTGTTGGCATCGTCTTGCGTGGCGATGCAGCGGGCACGGTGGATGAGCAAGGTCGTCATAGAGCAAAAGGTGTGTAGGGACTGTCGCCACTTTAACTCTATGGGCTTGTGTCTTTGGACGAAACGCTTAAAGTGACTCGAAATTTATTCAAATGAGAGAGAGCCCATGAAGACCTACAAAATCGCGTGCATTCCTGGCGACGGCATTGGCAAAGAAGTCATTCCTGCTGGGCAGCAAGTGCTGCACGCTTTGGCCTTAGCTAGCAAAGATTTCAAATTTGAATTCACCAGCTTTGGCTGGGGTGGCGACTGGTACCGCACCCACGGCGAGATGATGCCCAAAGACGGCCTCGATGCGTTGCGCCACATGGATGCCATCTTGTTTGGCTCGGCGGGTGACCCACATATTCCAGACCACATCACGCTTTGGGGGTTACGTCTGAAAATTTGCCAAGGCTTTGACCAATACGCCAACGTGCGACCCACACGCATCTTGCCCGGCATTGACGCACCGCTGAAGCGCTGCACGCCCAAAGACCTCGACTGGGTCATCGTGCGCGAAAACTCAGAGGGCGAGTACTCTGGCGTTGGGGGGCGAGCCCATCAAGGTCACCCCATTGAAGTGGCTACGGATGTCTCCATGATGACCCGTGCGGGCGTGGAGCGCATCATGCGTTACGCCTTCAAGCTCGCCCAATCGCGTCCGCGCAAACTGTTGACCGTGGTCACCAAGTCCAATGCCCAACGTCATGCCATGGTGATGTGGGACGAGATAGCTGTAGAGATCAGCAAAGAGTTCCCAGATGTGAAGTGGGACAAAGAGCTGGTCGACGCGGCCACCGCCCGTATGGTCAACCGCCCCGCAACTTTGGACACCCTCGTGGCAACCAATTTGCACGCCGACATTTTGAGTGACTTGGCTGCTGCACTGGCGGGCAGCTTAGGGATCGCGCCCACGGGCAACATCGACCCCGAACGCCGCTACCCCAGCATGTTCGAGCCCATCCATGGTTCAGCCTTTGACATCATGGGCAAAGGGCTGGCAAACCCTGTAGGCACTTTCTGGAGTTGTGTGATGCTGCTAGAGCATTTGGGCGAGTACGCCGCTGCACAAAAACTGATGCATGCCATCGAGCAAGTCACGGCCAACTCTGCCTTGCACACCGGCGACTTAGGCGGCAAAGCCACCACCGAGCAAGTGACAAAGGCGGTCTGCGCCTTGATGGCTTAACCCAATAAAAAGGAGACAACACCATGCGTTTCAATTGGCCTTTCAAAGTTCTTGCTGCAGCGTCCGCATTGCTCACTGCGGCCGCTTTCGCCCAACCTTGCCCTGATAAAAATGTGCAGTACTGGCAGGCGTTTCCGCCTGGCGGCGAGTCAGACTTGTCGGCCCGTCACCAGCAAGCGGTGTTGAAAAAGAAATGCGCAACCATTGATACCGTGGTGCAGTACAAAGCCGGTGCGGGTGGCGCCCTAATGTGGACACAAATGAACAGCTTGCCCGCCGATGGCGTGAACGTGGTGGGCATTAATCTGCCGCACATCGTGTTCCAGCCTATTGAAGGCCAAGTGCAATACAAAACGGCAGACGTCACGCCCGTGTATTGGTTTCACTACACGCCTGATATCTTGGTCGTGCCTGTCGCCAGTCCCATTAAAAACTTTGCCGAATTTTTGGCCGCAGTCAAAAAAGATCCAGGCAAGTTGTCACTCGGTGGTTCGGGGCTTAACTCAGCCAACCACGCCGCGCATGAGCGTTTGAATGCAGCCTTCAACGTCAAGACGATTTACATCCCCTTCAAAGGCACGGGCGATATGACGACCGCGGTGTTGGGCAGTCAAGTCGATGGCGCGATCACCTACACACCCTTTGCGATCACCAACAAGGCGCGCGTACGCCCGTTGGCCGTGGCAATGGAGCAGCGCCATCCACTCATGCCCGATGTGCCCACGTTCAAAGAGTTGGGCGTGAATTGGGTGGACGGCGCTTACCGAGGCATTGGCGTACCAAAGTCCAGCACGCCTGAGCAACGTAAACGTTTGTCTGAGCTGTGGACCAATTTGAACAACGATCCCGAAATGAAAGAGCTCGCTGCCAAAAACGGTTTTGAATTGATCAACATCGGGGTGGACCAAATGGATGCTTTCATGAAAGAACGCACCCAGATTTACACCGAAGGCGCTGCACGTTTGGGCT
>CANCGU010000148.1 GCA_947377705.1 Comamonadaceae bacterium | reverse complement strand
ACACAACGCATGCCCGCCGATGGCTACACCTTGCTGCAACTCGACAGCGAACACTTGGCTGCTTTGCCTTTGCTGTACAAGTCAAAGAACTTTGTCACGCTCAATGTATTTGACCCCGTTGCCCCCCTGTTCCGAACACCTTTCTTGGTGTCTGTGGCAACCGACTCCAAATGGCAAAACATGAAAGACCTCATTGCTGCTGCAAAGGCTGAGCCCAACAAGGTCAGTTACGGTTCATGGGGTGTGGGCAGTCCCGGTCATTTAGGCGGTGAGCAATTGGAGTTGTTGACCGGTGTAGAAATGACACATGTGGCGTATCGCGAAGTCTCGCAGCTGTTTACCTCTGTGGGCGCGGGTGATATTCAGTGGAGTTTCGCCAGCATTCCTTCTAGCCAAGGTGTGTATAAAGCGGGCAAGATTCGCTACATCGCGGTGGCGGCTGCCAAGCGTATTCCACAAATGCCCGATGTACCCACCGTCGCCGAGGCCGGAGGCCCTGCAGGTTTTGAAGTCAACTCGTTCGTGAGCTTGGTTGCCCCCAAAGGCATTGCCAATGATGTGAAAGCCAAAATCAACGCCGACGTGTTGAAAGTATTGGCTGACCCTGAGGTGAAAGCCCGCTACAACACTTTCGCATTTGAAACGATCACTTGGTCACCTGATGACATTCGCAAGAACGCCGACGCCAAACACAAAATCTACGAGCAGTTGGTCAAGCGTAAAAATATCAGCTTAGATTGATCAATCTGTGGATCTGTAGATTTTTTGCAGCAAACGCATCAGCGTTTTCTGCTCCGCAGCGCTGAGTTGATGCGCTGCGCTGGAATCTGAGTGAATGGCCGCAACTTCTGCTGCTTGCATGAGTTGTTGGCCTTTTTTTGTGAGCGATAAACCCATGGCACGCCCATCTGTGGGGTGCGGTGTGCGCTCAATCAACTCACGTTTTTCAAATGATTTCAAAAAGCCCACCATGTTGGGCGGCAAGATGTTGAGTGCGTTGCACAGCTCGCGTGAGGTGATGCCTGGGTTGTGCCCAATCAAGGACAGCACCGAAAAGTCCACCGGCCGCAGATCAAACTCAGCCATGCGTTCAATGAAGCGGCTGATGATGGTCAGGGTAGCGCGGCGGGTGTTGTAACCGAGGAGGGTTTCGAGGTAACGGGTGTCTATCTTGTCGGTCATGCTGACTTGAATTGTGCACGAATGATGTTCAAGCGCATGTCAAACTCAGGCAAGACCCACGCACGCAAGGCCGAGGCCGATGCATGCCAACGTGCCGCATCCGTGGGCTGTGCGGCTTCAATGCGTGTCCAAGCCCAAGCTAGCAAGGCCAGGGTGGCGACGCGTAAATAATCTCCAGCAATCCAGCTTAAGGTCACATGGCCATCCGCGTGTGTTTGGGCTTGAGTGGCTTCTTGTGTGATGGTACGCAGTTGCGCAAACAGATGCAGCACATGCGCTTCGTGAGGTGCTTGGCCATTCAAATCGGACGACAGTTCATCCAATAGGGCGTTCAAGCCTGCGCCGCCATCACCCAACACTTTGCGCATCAATAAGTCGATGGCTTGAATTTCATTAGTGCCTTCGTAAATCATGGCAATGCGGGCATCGCGCACGTTTTGTTCAATGCCCCATTCGCTGACGTAACCGTGGCCACCAAAGACTTGCAAGCAATCGCTGGCGCCGTGAAAACCTTGCTCGGTGCAAGCGGCTTTCAAGATGGGGGTGATCAATGCACACCAGCGTTGTGCAGACTCGCGCTGCGCCTCATCTGGGTGGTGCTTGGCAATATCTAACGCAAGGCCTGTTTGGTAGGCCAACACACGCGAGCCGTCGATCCATGCACGTTGCGTGTCCAAGATGCGGCGGATAGCGGGGTGTTCGATGATGAAGTCGGTGGACTCACCCTTGACGCCTGCGGGTTTGGGGGCTCGCATCTGGCGACGTTCGTGTGCGTAGGCGTGTGCTTTTTGCCATGCAGCATCTAGCAGGCCAACGCCTTGCAGGGCTACATGCAAACGTGCCGCATTCATCATGACAAACATGGCATTGAGGCCGCGGCCCACTTCGCCCACCAACCAACCTTGGGATTCGTCAAAACGCATCACACAGGTGGGGCTGCCGTGGATGCCCATTTTTTCTTCAATGCGCTCGCAATGCACAGCACTGCGTGAGCCGTCGGCATAAAACTTCGGCACCAAGAAGAGGGATAAACCTTTGGGGCCAGCAGGTGCATCGGGCAAACGTGCCAACACCAAGTGCACGATGTTGTCGGTCAGGTCGTGGTCGCCGCCTGAAATGAAAATCTTGGTACCGCTGATTTGGTAGCTGCCATCGGTTTGTGGCACAGCTTTGGTACGTGCCAAACCTAAGTCACTGCCTGCGTGGGGTTCGGTCAAGCACATGGTGGCCAGCCACTCGCCAGTGCCCACTTTGCTGAGGTACTGTGCTTTGAGCTCGTCACTGGCGTGGTGCTTGATGCATTCATAAGCACCATGCAACAAGCCGGGCGCCATGGTCCAGCTGTGATTGGCAGCAGACAGCCATTCGTACAACACGTTTTCTAAAACAGCGGGTAATGCTTGGCCACCATCATCTGTGGCGGTGGTGAGCGAGGCCCAACCCGATTCCCAAAACGATTGGTAGGCCTCTTTAAATCCAGGCGGCATGGTCACATGCCCTTGGTTGAATTGGGCGCCCACTTCATCGCCTACGCGGTTGAGTGGGGCGATTTCGTTGGCGACAAATTTGCTGGCTTCGTCGAGCACTTGGTTCATCAAGTCAGCATCGACCTCTGCATAGGCTGGTAATTCAGCAATGCGCTGCGGCACATGAAGCACCTTCTCCAAAATGAATTGGATATCTTCAAGACTGGGTTGGTAGTTCATGTGCGCGCTCCGCAGTTCGATCAGGATTCAGCGGTGAAGCCAATGCGTTTGACGATGGGGCCCCACACGTCGAATTGCTTCTTCATGTCGCGCGCCATGTCTTCGGGGGTGCCGCCCACAGGAATCAGGCCAGACAGAGCCAGGCTGTCGATGACCACTTTGTCTTTCAAAGCGGCGTTGATGGCGGCGTTGGCTGCTGCCACGGTGTTGGCGGGGGTTTTGGCCGGTGCATAGAAGCCGAACCATTCTTCAATCACCAAGTCAGAGAAACCTTGTTCTGCAAAGGTAGGTACATCTGGCAAGAAGGGTGAACGCTTGGCTCCCGAGGTGGCAATCACGCGCAGCTTGCCTGCCTTGTGGTTGGCTAAGAAATCACCGTGTGGTGTGATCATGGCAGCGAGCTGGCCACCGATCACATCCGTGACGCCTGGCACAGAGCCGCGATACGGGATGTGCTTGAGTTCAACGCCAGTGTTGATACTGAGCAGCGCGCCCAAGAAGTGAGGCGTAGAACCTGCGGCTGGTGAGCCATAGCTGGCATTGTTTGGATTGGCTTTGGCCCAGGCCAAAAAGTCTTTCACGTTTTTCACAGAGGCGGGCACCATGGGGCCAACAGCCAAACCATGTGTCAGCATGGAGGCAATCGCCACTGGTACGAAGTCTTTGAAGGGGTCGTAGCTGAGCTTGCTGTAGATGTGTGGGTAGATCGACATCATCGAATAAGGTGTCAGCAACAAGGTGCTGCCATCGGCGGGGGCCGCCTTGACGGCTTCCACCGCGATGCGGCCTGCAGCGCCGGTTTTGTTTTCCACCACACCCGAGTTTTTGCTGTAAGTGCCATTGCCCAGTTTGTCGCCAATGCGGCGGCTGGTGACGTCAGCGGTACCACCGGCGGGAAACCCGTTGATGATTTTGATTTGTTCCAAAGGCAGTGCGCCGCTTTGTGCAAAAGCACTGAAGGGCGCAATGGCTGCCATCGCGACGGGCGTGAGGGCGGTTTGGATGAATTGACGACGATTGCTCATGGTTTGTCTCCTAGCTGGGTTTGTGGTGAGTTGAGTGAGGGAAAAAGGATTAGCGCGGTGCCATACGTAACGCACCATCCAAGCGAATGACTTCGCCATTGAGGTGGTTGTTGGTCACGATATGACAAGCGAGCTGGGCAAACTCTTCGGGTTTACCCAAGCGTGAGGGGAAGGGAATGGAGGCCGCTAAGGACTGTTGCACAGCTTCGGGCAAGGTCTTCATCAGTGGTGTGGCAAACAAGCCAGGGGCGATGGTGCACACACGAATGCCGTGTTGCGCTAAGTCACGCGCCATGGGCAAGGTCATGCTGACCAAGCCCCCTTTGGAGGCGCTGTAGGCTTGCTGACCGACCTGGCCATCGAAAGCGGCGACGGATGCGGTGAACATCATGACACCGCGTTGACCGTCTTCACCAGCGGGCAGCTTGGCGCATTCAGCCGCAAACAAGCGGCTGATGTTGTAAGCGCCCACGAGGTTGACGTTGACCACGCGTGCGAAGTCTTCTAGTGGCGCCGCGTTGCCATCTTTACCCACGATGCGTTTGGCTGTGCCAATGCCTGCGATGTTCATCAAGATGCGCGCAGAGCCATGGGCTGCCGTGGCTTTGGCCAATGCAGCTTGCACGCTCTCCGTGTTGGTGATGTCACATTGGCAAGCGATGCCGCCAATGTCTTTGGCCACTTTTTCGGCCAGCTCTAGGTTCACATCAATCACGGCCACTTTGGCGCCGAGTCGTGCCAGTTCGCGTGCCGTGGCTTCACCGAGGCCAGAAGCGCCGCCTGTGACTAAAACGGCTTGTCCTTGAATATCCATGTGCGTTGTCCTTTTAGTGAGGCAGCAAGATGTTGGGGGCTGTGCCTTCGTGCATGGCTTGCACCAAGGCATCGCGGTGTTTGAGTACCGCACGTTGGTTGATCGAACCTTTGTCGGTCACTTCACCTTTGTCGATGGACGGCGGCTCGCTCAACAACACGGCGCGCGCAATGCGCGAGGCGCTGCCGGTCGAGGTTTGGGCTAAGTGGTTGAGTACGCTTTGAAAGTGCGCCACCACAGGGGCGCTGGTCAGTACATCAGCCATGCGGGCATCTGCACCTAAGCCACTCAGGCCTCGCACGGCCGCTGTTGGGAAAATCATGGCGCCTACTTCTTTGCGGTTTAAACCTGTGACGACCACATCTTGGATGTAGGGGGCGCCTGCACCAATCACCTTGGCACGCAAGGGGCCCACGCTCACGAAGGTGCCGGTGGCGAGTTTGAAGTCTTCGGCAATGCGGCCGTCAAACCTCAAGCCTTGGTGCACATCGGTTTCATCAATCCACTTCACGGCGTCGCCTGTGCAGAAGAAGCCTTCTTCGTCAAAGTGATCACGCGTTTCTTCTGGCGCACGCCAGTAGCCGGGTGTGATGTTGGGGCCTTTGTAGCGAATTTCGATTTTGTCGCCGTCCGGAATAAGTTTGATTTCCAAGCCGACGGTAGGCACGCCGAGGTCAGCGGTTTTTACATGGGGGTTAGTGACAAACAAAGCAAAGGGGCCAGACTCTGTCATGCCTAAGCCTGTGGTCATCGCAATGCGTTCGCCCACCTCACGTTCTTGGCTGGCATAGAGGCTGTCCCAAATGGGTTGAGCCATCGCAGCACCTGCATAGAAAAACATGCCCACACGGCTGAGTAAGTTTTTGCGTAGCGCGTCGTCGGTTTGCATGGCGCTGGCAATGGCTTCAAACCCGGTGGGGACGTTGAAGTAAACGGTGGGGGCAATCTCGCGCAAGTTGCGCAAGGTTTCGTTGATTAGCGCTGGCGTGGGCTTGCCATCATCAATGTAGAGCGTGCCGCCGTTGTAGATGACCATGCCGAAGTTGTGATTGCCACCGAAGGTGTGGTTCCATGGCAGCCAGTCGATCAGCACAGGTGGCTGCTCGGCCAACAAAGGCATGGATTGGCACATTTGCTGTTGGTTGGCGCACCACATGCGGTTGGTGTTCATCACGGCCTTGGGCAGCTTGGTGGAGCCCGAGGTGAACAAAAACTTGGCGATGGTGTCAGGTCCTGTGGCTTGCATGGCTGCATCCACGGCGGGGGTGATGGGGGTGGCCAGCAAGTCTGCAAATGAGGTGTTGGTGTGACCCTCTGCAGAGCCATGCGTCAGCACCACTTCCACATCAGAGGACACTGCCGTTTGAATGGCTTTACCGTAGCGTGTGGCATCGGCGGCAAACACCAAGCCGGGTGTGAGTGTGCTGAGGATGTGGCGCAGCTTGTCGTAGTCTTGGCTGATGGTGGAGTAAGCGGGCGATGCGGGGCAATACGGCACACCGGCCACCATGCAACCCAAAGCCATCAAAGCGTGTTCGAGGTCGTTCTCAGACAAGATCACCACGGGGCGATCGGCATTGAGGCCGCGGTTAATCAGACCCTGTGCAATGTGACGGGCCGAATCGAGCGCTTGAGAGAAGCTGATGTGCTGCCAGTCGCCCGAAGTGCCATCTGCATTCTTGATGCGACGCGCAAACAAGGTTTGCTCTGGCTTTTCTTTGGCCCAGTGCACCAAGCGGTCGGTCATGCGTTCGGCATAGGGCGCGAGCGCTTGGTCGGCCATCATGTAGCGCACGCCGTTTTGGCCTTCACGCATCTTCACGCGTGTGACACCAAACTTCATGTCACGAAATTTCACTGCAGTCATGGTTTGTCTCCGGTTGAGGCTGTGATCAGCTCTTCTGAACCTTGGCGGCGCGACCTTCTAAGAAGTCTTGAACGCGCTTCTTGGCTTCGGGGGCCGCTTGTGCAATGGCCGACA
>CANCGU010000147.1 GCA_947377705.1 Comamonadaceae bacterium | reverse complement strand
GTGGCTGAAGCCGAAAAGTATGACTTAGTGCTGCAAGAGGCGGTCTATATCAACCCCAAGCACGACATCACTGACAAAGTGCTCAAGGTCATCAATTCAGCTAAGTAATCTGCCGTGGCACTGAGTCTCGGCCAAATCACGGAAAGTTTAGGCGGTCGCCTCATTGGTGATCCTCAGTGCCTCATTCAAAAACTCGCGCCACTTGACACGGCTCAAGCGGATGCGTTGAGTTTTTTAAGCAATCCCAAATACCAATCGCAACTTGCCACCACACAGGCGGGTTGCGTCATTGTCTCGCCGGCTGTGGCTGATGTCACGAATGTGCGTACCGCGTTGATCGTGGCCGACAACCCCTACCATTACTTTGCGCGCTTGACGCAGTTGTGGCGCCAGCACACGCGTGTGCATGATGAACCTTTGATTCATGCGAGCGCCGTCATTCACCCGCAAGCACATGTGGATGCAACTGCGCGCATTGGCCCGCTGTGTGTGATTGAACGAGGCGCGTCTATTGGTGCGCACACATGGCTTAAATCAGGCGTTACCGTTGGTGAAGACTGCCGCATCGGTGAGCGTTGCATTGTGCATGCCGGTGTGGTGATTGGTGCCGATGGCTTTGGCTTCGCTTTGTTCGAAGGTCGCTGGGAAAAGATTGAGCAGTTAGGCACAGTTCGCATTGGCAATGATGTCGAGATTGGAGCCAACACATGCATTGACCGCGGCGCTTTGGATGACACGGTCATCGAAGACGGTGTGAAGCTCGACAACTTGGTACAAATTGGCCACAACGTGCAGGTAGGCGCAAACACTGCCATGGCGGGTTGTGCGGGCGTGGCAGGCAGTGCTCGTATCGGTGCGAATTGCACGGTCGGTGGCGGGGCCGTGGTGCTTGGCCATTTGCAGCTGGCTGATGGGGTGCATATTTCTGCAGCGTCCGTGGTGATGCGATCGATTCGTCAGCCTGGTCAATACAGCGGCGTGTTCCCAATCGACGACAATGCGTCGTGGGAGAAGAATGCCGCGACCTTGCGTCAATTGCATCGCTTGCGCGACCGCATCAAATCTCTTGAATCAGCCTTAGAAAGTCAAAAAAAATGAGCATGGACATCCACCAAATCTTGAAGCAATTGCCACATCGTTATCCATTTTTATTGGTTGACCGTGTGCTCGAACTTGAAAAAGGTAAAAGCATCAAGGCGCTCAAAAATGTGACCATGAACGAACCGTTTTTTTCGGGCCACTTTCCTCACCATCCCGTCATGCCTGGTGTTTTGATTTTGGAAGCTTTGGCACAAGCGGCTGCGTTGTTGGCTTTTGACACGCTCGGGGCTGCGCCTGATGACAAAACTGTGTATTACTTCGCTGGCATTGATGGCGCACGCTTCAAGCGCCCCGTTGAGCCAGGCGATCAACTCACGTTGGAAGTTGAGCTGGACCGCATGAAGGCCGGTATTTTTAAATTTAAAGCCCGCGCCAAAGTCGGTGATGTGGTCGCTACTGAAGCTGAATTGATGTGCACCATGCGTGCGATTGCTTAATCTGACTAGCCAATAGACGCAGACGATGAGCCTTATTCACGCCACCGCCATTGTTGACCCCAAGGCTGAGTTAGACAGCTCAGTGCAGGTGGGGCCTTACACCATCATTGGTCCGAACGTCCGTATCGGTGCAGGTACCACTGTGGGGCCGCATTGTGTGATTGAAGGGCACACCACGATTGGCAATGACAACCGTATTTTTCAGTTCAATTCTCTAGGCGCGATCCCGCAAGACAAGAAGTACGCCGGTGAGCCGTGCGAGTTGGTTATTGGCGACCGCAACACCATTCGCGAGTTTTGTACCTTCAACATTGGTTCCCCTGGCGATGCCGGTATCACCAAAGTTGGCCACGACAACTGGATCATGGCCTATGTGCACTTGGCGCATGACTGCATCGTTGGCAACCACACCATCTTCGCCAACAGCGCCCAGTTGGCGGGCCATGTGCAGGTGGGCGACTGGGTTATTTTGGGCGGCTTTACTGTGGTGCATCAGTTTGTGCGCATCGGTGCGCACAGCTTCTCGGCTATGCACTCGCTCTTGTTTGCGGACGTGCCTCCATTTGTGATGTGCCAAGGCCAACCTGCCGAACCGCGCTCCATGAACTTTGAGGGTTTGCGCCGTCGCGGGTTCTCTGCCGAGCGCATCAGCGCCGTGAAGGCCATGCACAAAGCCTTGTACCGCGATGACTTGACGTTAGAGCAAGCCAAAGAGCGCATCGCTGCTTTGACCCAAGAAAAACCAGAAGCCGCACCTGATGTGGCCATGATGCTGGACTTCTTGAACCACACCTCGCCGCAACGCGGCATCATTCGCTAAACACCATGGCCGAGGCCCTGTCTTTCTCGCTCGTTGCAGGCGAGGCCTCGGGCGATTTGCTTGCCGGCCTGTTGCTCGGTGGCATGCGCGACAGATGGCCTGACATGCACAGCGCTGGCATTGGTGGTCCGCGCATGGCGGCGCTTGGCTTTGAAGCTTGGTGGCCTTACGAAAAGCTCGCGGTGCGAGGTTATGTCGAGGTGCTGCGTCACTACCGAGAAATCGTAGGTATTCGCAATCAACTGCGAGAACGCTTGCTGGCCAATCCACCCAGCGCTTTTATTGGTGTGGACGCGCCAGACTTCAACCTCGACTTAGAGCGCGATCTCAAAGCCCAAGGTATTCCTGCTATTCACTTTGTGTGCCCCTCCATTTGGGCTTGGCGTGCAGACCGTGTGGAGAAGATTCGCCAAAGCGTGGACCATGTGTTGTGCATTTTTCCGTTCGAAACGGATTTGCTGGCTCAGCACGGCATTGACGCCACGTATGTGGGGCACCCTTTGGCTAAAAATATTCCCGATGTGCCAGACCGCGCGGCAGCACGCACATCCCTTGGCTTGCCGCAAGACGCGACGGTGGTGGCTTTGTTGCCGGGTAGCCGAAGTTCTGAGATTGAATATTTGGCGCACCGCTTTTTGCAAGCCGCGCAACGCATGGCCGAACAGCAACCGGGTTTGCATTTCGTGCTACCTGCGATGCCTGCTCTGCGTGCACGCATCGAAGCCATTGCGAAAGACGTGGGCGAGGTGCCCAACCTCTTGGTGCTCAATGGCCAATCACATGCAGCATTGGCCGCTTGCGATGTCACGCTGATTGCTAGTGGTACCGCCACATTAGAGGCGGCTCTGTTCAAGCGCCCGATGGTGATTGCCTACAACATGAACTGGCTTAGCTGGCAAATCATGCGCCGCAAAAAACTACAACCCTGGGTGGGCTTGCCCAACATCCTGTGCCAAGACTTCGTGGTGCCCGAGCTGCTGCAAGACGCGGCCACGCCCGATGCGTTGGCTCACGAGGTGTTGCAATGGTTAGCCAGCCCGGCAGCGGTGGCCGCTGTCCAACAACGCTTTGCTGCGCTGCATGACACGCTGCGCCGCGATACTCCCGCACTGGCGACCCATGCGATCGAAAAAATTCTTGCGCGCTGAACAAGTCGCACTCATTTGGGATGCCCCAGGCTTGATTGCTGGGGTGGACGAGGCTGGCCGTGGCCCGCTGGCGGGCCCTGTGGTGGCCGCCGCCGTTATTTTGGACGACTTGAATCCGATTGCTGGCTTGGCCGATTCCAAAAAACTCACCGCTTTGAAGCGCGAGCGTTTGTACGACGAGATTCGCGCCAAGGCGTTGTGCTGTTCCATCGCCGAAGCGACGGTGCAAGAGATTGACGAGCTCAACATATTGCAAGCCACCATGCTGGCCATGCGCCGTGCGGTGGAAGGGTTGCGCTTGAAGCCCACCAAAGTTTTGGTGGATGGCAACCGCTTACCCGTGCTCGATGTGTTGGCCGAAGCTATCGTCAAAGGCGACAGCAAAGTGCAGGCCATTTCAGCGGCGTCTATCTTGGCCAAGGTTCACCGCGACCGTTGGTGCCAAGAGCTGCATGCCCAGTACCCGCAGTACGGCTTTGACGGTCATAAGGGTTATGGCACGGCGGCTCACTTGCTAGCGCTCAAAGAATACGGTGCCACGCCTTGGCACCGCAAATCGTTTTCTCCCGTGGCAGAGGTCTTGCGATGAATTTGATCACCTCGCGTGACAACCCTTTGGTCAAAGACCTGCGCCGCTTGTCGCAAGACAGCACGGCCTACCGTAAGCTTGGCCGTGTTTGGCTAGAAGGTGATCACCTGTGCCGCGCTGCGCTGGCGCGTGGCGTGAAGCCTGAGCATGCGGTATTTGCTGAATCGTTATGGGTGACTGCGCCGCGCGAATGGACACAAGCCGCGGAGCGCAACACGGTGTTGCCTGATGCCTTGTTTGCCGAGATCAGCAGCTTAGAGTCGCCTGCCAAGATGGGTTTTGTGCTGCCTGCGCCAAGCTCCCGAGAGGTGCTTGCGACCATGCCCACGGTGGTACTTGATCGCGTGCAAGACGCGGGCAATGTGGGCTCGATTTTGCGCAGCGCCTCGGCGTTCGGCTTCAAGCAAGTGTTGGCCATCAAAGGTTCCGCTGCCTTGTGGTCGCCCAAAGTCTTGCGGGCAGGCATGGGTGCGCATTTTGGGCTGCACTTGGTCGAAGGCCTGAGTGCTGACGACTTAAACTTACTGGACATGCCCTGGGTGGCGACCAGCTCGCATCAGGGTCCGTTCCTGCACACTTTGTTGGCCGAGGCCAAGCTGCCTATGCCTTGTGCTTGGCTGATGGGACATGAAGGGCAGGGCGTGTCGCCCGCTTTGGCCAATCGCGCCGCACTGCATGTCCGCATTGCCCAGCCAGGCGGAGAAGAGTCGCTCAATGTGGCTTCCGCTGCTGCTATTTGCTTACACGCCAGCGCCACCTGTCATTTGGCTTAATTCACGGACGTTCATTCGGGAAAACCAGTGCCTCGGATATAATGGGAGGCTTTCCCGCATCAACCTGTACGTCCCAGCCAAAACTAGGCAAATTCCTCGAACAAAGTAGCCAAAGAGAAGACATTCTCTTGTGAGCGCTGAGGCGTACCCGAACTACTCCGGAGAACCCAGTGCTTTTGTCTCTTCAGGGAACCTTCCCGCCCGCCATCTTGGCGCTCGCAGACGGCACGGTCTTTATCGGCAACTCGATTGGAGCCTCAGGCTCTACGGTCGGCGAAGTGGTGTTCAACACCTCACTCACCGGCTATCAGGAAATCCTCACTGACCCCAGCTACTGCCAGCAGATCGTCACTTTGACGTACCCGCACATCGGTAACTACGGCGTCAACGTGGAAGACATCGAAGCTGACAAAGTCCATGCTGCTGGCTTGATCATCAAAGACCTGCCTTTGATCGCAAGCAACTTCCGCTCTAGCCAAACCTTGTCAGCCTATTTGGCGGATGCAGGCACAGTGGCGATTGCCAACATTGATACCCGTCAACTCACACGTATCTTGCGCACCAAGGGCGCGCAAAACGGTGCCATCGTGGGTTTGGCCAAAGGCCAAGAAATCACACAAGCTTTGATTGACCAAGCCGTGGCCGCAGCCAAAGGCGCGCCTAACATGGCCGGTCTCGATTTGGCTCAGAAAGTGACTGTTTCCAAGTCGTATGAGTGGACTCAAACCGAGTGGACATTGGGCGAAGGCTACGGCAACTTGACCGCGCCTAAGTTCCATGTGGTGGCCTATGACTTCGGCGTGAAGAAAAACATCTTGCGCATGTTGGCCGAGCGCGGCTGCAAAGTGACCGTGGTGCCAGCCAAGACCCCAGCCGCTGACGTGCTCAAGCACAAGCCAGACGGTATTTTCTTGTCGAACGGCCCTGGCGACCCCCAGCCTTGCGACTATGCGATTGCGGCGGCGGCTGAGTTGATCGAAACCGGCATTCCGACATTTGGCATTTGCTTGGGTCACCAAATCATGGCCTTGGCCAGTGGCGCCAAAACCTTCAAGATGAAGTTTGGCCACCACGGTGCGAACCACCCTGTGAAAGACCTCGACTCAGGTCGCGTCTCCATCACCAGCCAAAACCATGGTTTTGCGGTGGACGAAAAATCATTGCCTGCCAACTTGCGTGCCACACATGTGTCATTGTTCGACGGCACCTTGCAGGGCCTGGCCCGCACCGACAAGCCCGCGTTTTGCTTCCAAGGTCACCCCGAAGCATCGCCTGGCCCGCACGACATTGCTTACCTCTTTGACCGCTTCATCAAATTGATGGAGAAAAAATAATGCCTAAGCGTACCGATATAAAAAGCATTCTCATCATTGGCGCAGGCCCGATCATCATTGGTCAGGCCTGTGAGTTCGATTACTCCGGCGTGCAAGCTTGTAAAGCTTTGCGTGAAGAGGGTTACAAGGTCATTTTGATCAATAGCAACCCCGCCACGATCATGACCGACCCTGCCACGGCAGACGTCACCTACATCGAGCCCATCACTTGGCAAACGGTTGAGAAGATCATTGCCAAAGAGCGTCCTGATGCCATCCTTCCCACTATGGGCGGCCAAACCGCATTGAACTGCGCCTTGGACTTGTGGCACCACGGCGTATTGGCCAAGTACAAGGTCGAGTTGATTGGCGCCACGCCTGAAGCCATCGACAAAGCCGAAGACCGTTTGAAGTTCAAAGACGCCATGACCAAAATTGGTCTGGGCTCTGCGCGTTCAGGCATTGCCCACAGCATGGAAGAAGCATGGGATGTGCAAAAGCGCGTGGGTTTCCCCACCGTCATTCGCCCCAG
>CANCGU010000146.1 GCA_947377705.1 Comamonadaceae bacterium | reverse complement strand
GCGGAGGTGATACGTGAATATGGCGAAGAACGGTTTGCTTTACAGATTGCAAAGGCGATTGATGCTCGCCGACAAGAACGGGGCGTGCCTACATCCACCTCTGAACTGGCCCAGCTCGTGGCTGACACGGTCAAAACCCGCGAGCCGGGCAAGGACCCTGCAACGCGCACATTTCAGGCTTTTCGGATTTTCATCAATGCCGAGCTTGAGGAGTTGCAACAAGCGCTAAACGCTTCTTTGCAGGTGTTGCGTCCTGGGGGGCGTTTGGCGGTGATCAGTTTCCATTCGTTGGAAGACCGCATCGTCAAGCAATTCATCACCCAGCACTCGCGTGAGGTGTACGACCGACGTGCGCCGTTTGCGGTGCCCAAAGTGATGGACTTCAAAGCCATTGATCGCATCAAGCCCAGCGCTGCTGAAGTGGCGGGCAACCCCCGCTCGCGCAGCGCCATCATGCGCGTGGCTGAGCGCTTGGGAGTGGGTGCATGAGTCGCGTGAGCTTTCTGCTGATGATTGCGGTCATGGTGAGTGCGCTGTATTTGGTACGCACCCAATACGAGTCGCGTTCCCTCACCACCGAGATTGACCGCGCGACCAATGAGGCGCGTCGGTTGGAAACTGAAAACGACCGCTTGGATGTGGAGCGCCGTGCGCAAGCCACGCCGCTGCGGGTCGAAAAATTAGCGCGTGAGCAACTGCACATGCGCACCATCACACCTGCGATCACGCAATACGCCACCGTCACGGGTGGCCCTGCGGTACCTGCGGCTTCTGCGGAGGTTCATCCATGAGCAGCCGCAGTGTGCAATACACCTCAAGCCCCTTGCTCGCCAGCAAAACGCCCATCTGGCGTAGCCAGTTCATCGTGGCGGTCATTGCGGCGGGCTTCTTGGGGCTGGTGGCGCGCGCTGCCTATGTACAGGTGATTGACAACGCCTTCTTCAAGCGCCAAGGCACCGTGCGTTTTGTGCGTACCTTGGATTTGCCGGCTAACCGTGGCCGCATCTTGGACCGCAACGGCAATATCTTGGCCTCTAGCGTGCCTGTGCCTAGCATTTGGGCGAATCCAGAAGATATTGAACGTGACCCCATCAAGCTCAAAGCCTTGGCCAAGTTACTGGGTATGACGGGTGCAGAGCTCGATAAAAAACTGCAAGACGAAGACAAGATTTTTGTGTGGCTCAAGCGTCAGGTGGACGAGTCGGTGGCCAAAGACATTGCTGCGCTCAAGATCAAAGGTGTGTATGACCGCAAAGAGTACAAGCGCATTTATCCTGAGGGTGAGTCGGTGGCGCATGTGGTGGGCTTTACCAATGTGGAGAATTTAGGTCAAGAAGGTGTAGAACTCACCTTCAACAAAGACTTAGGTGGCAGAGCCGGTTCGCGCCGTGTCATCAAAGATCGCTTAGGCCGCGTGGTGGAAGACATTGGCGAAATGGTGCCACCTGTTGATGGCCAAGATTTGCAACTGAGCATTGACAGCAAGGTGCAGTACTTTGCTTATGAAAAAATCAAAGAATCGGTGATCACCCACAAGGCGGTTGCAGGCAGCGTGGTGGTGCTGGATATCAAGACGGGCGAGGTCTTGGCTTTGGTCAACTACCCCAGTTATTCGCCTGGAAAACGAGGCAGTTTGAGTGGTGCGCAGCTGCGCAATCGCGCACTGACTGACACGTTTGAACCCGGCTCCACCATGAAACCTCTTGTGGTGGGTTTGGCTTTGGAGAAGGGCATTGTCAAGCCCGAAACCTTGATTCAAACCGCGCCCGGAAAATTGCAAATGGGCACGGCAACCATCACCGATGCGCACCCGCATGGCGTGTTGAGCGTGAATGAAGTGATTCAAAAATCTAGCAACGTGGGCACGGTCAAGATTGCGATGCAAATGCAGCCTCACGACATGTGGGAAGTATTCACGCAAATGGGGTTGGGGCAAAAGCCCCAGGTGCCTTTCCCAGGCGCGGTGGCCGGCAAGGTGCGCGCCTACAAAACATGGCGTCCGATTGAGCAAGCCACGATGAGCTACGGCTATGGTTTGTCCACCAGTTTGTTTCAGTTGGCACAGGCCTACACCGTGTTTGCCCACGATGGTGAGATGGTGCCAATGAGCTTGGTCAAAACCAACCAAGCCCAAGTCAGTGGCGCGCGTGTGTTTTCTTCGCAAAATGCTGCGGCCATTCGCAACATGTTGCACATGGTGACCATTCAAGGTGGTACAGCGCCCAAGGCTCAAACCATGGGCTACTCAGTGGGCGGCAAAACTGGCACGGCGCACAAGGTCGAAGGCAAGGGTTACGCCAGTAAAAAATACCGTGGCTTTTTCGTGGGCATTGCCCCCATCGACAACCCGCGCATTGTGGTGGCTGTGATGGTGGACGAGCCTACCAACGGCGCTTACTTCGGTGGTGATGTGGCTGCGCCTGTGTTCAGCCAAACGGTGCAACAAACCTTGCGCATGATGGGCGTGCAGCCCGACATGGCTGTCAAGCCCCAAGTGGTGACCAAGGTTGAGAAGGAGTCGTTTTGATGAAACGACTGCATAGCCCTCAAGATGCCGCCCAGTGGCTGCACACCCAAGTGCGTGGTGTGTTGCACACCGACAGCCGTCGCGTGGGTGCAGGCGATGGGTTCATCGCCTGGCCGGGTGGTGTGACGGATGGGCGACAGTTTGTGGCCTCTGCCTTGAAGCAAGGCGCGACCGCTTGCATGGTGGAGCATTCAGGCGTTGACGTATTTGCTTGGGACGACAGCGAAGCCATCGCTACCTACGAAGGTTTGAAAGCTGCCAGCGGTCCCATTGCGGCTGCGTATTACGAACAACCCAGCCAAGCGTTGGACGTGGTGGCCATCACCGGCACCAATGGCAAAACATCGACCGCCTGGTGGTTGGCTCATGCGTTGCAAAACGCAGGCAAGCGTTGCGCCATTGTTGGCACTTTGGGCGTAGGCGAAGTGGGCCACCTCGAAGTCACAGGCATGACCACACCCGATCCCGTGCTGCTGCAAGCGCGTTTGCGTGACATGGCCGATGCTGGGGTGAATGCATGCGCGATTGAAGCCTCATCCATCGGCTTGGCCGAGCACCGCTTAGACGGCACGCAGGTGCGCGTGGCCATGTTCACCAACTTCACGCAAGACCATTTGGACTACCACGGCGACATGGCCAGTTATTGGCAAGCCAAATTGGCTTTGTTCAGCTGGGTTGGTTTGCAAGCGGCCGTGGTGAATGTGGACGATGCGCAGGGTGCAGCGTTGGCGGCGCAACTGCAAGCACGAGGTGATGTGCATGTGTGGACTGTCTCGTGTGCTGCGAATGCGGCCACAGCTGACCACGCATCTGCGCCGCGACTCGTGGCGCATCATCTTCAACACGGCGCGTCGGGTCTGTGTTTTGAAGTGCTTGAGGGTGATGACGTTCATCGCCTCGACACTTCAATGGTGGGTCACTACAACGTGAGCAATGTGTTGGGCGTCATCGCCTGCATGCGTGCTTTGGGGTATAGCTTGGCGGATGCTGTGCAAGCATGCCGCGGATTGCCTGCTGTGCCAGGCCGCATGCAAACCGTGGGTGAGGCGGGCGAACCATTGGTGGTGATTGACTACGCACACACGCCTGATGCTGTGGCGCAGGCGGTACAGGCCTTGCTGCCGCTGGTGCAGTCGCGCGGCGGCGCGTTGACCTGTGTGTTGGGTTGTGGCGGTGACCGCGATGCTGCCAAGCGTCCCTTGATGGCCGCAGCGGCAGAGCAGTACGCGCAGCATGTGGTACTGACCAGCGACAACCCGCGCAGCGAAGACCCGCAAACCATTTTGAATCACATGCTGGCTGGCTTGCAAAACGTGGCCAACGCCATCGTCATCGCCGACCGTGCGCAAGCCATTGCGCACACTGTGCAACACGCACGCGCCCAAGACGTGGTGTTGGTCGCTGGCAAAGGTCACGAGGACTACCAAGAGGTGGCGGGTGTCAAACATCCGTTCAGCGACGTGCAGCATGCACGCGAGGCACTGCGCCATCGCGCCGAAGCAGGGAGGGCGCATGTTTGACATGAACCTCAGCTTGGCGCAAATCAAGCACTGGCTTACATCTGCACAACTGCATGGTGATGCCAACTTGACGATTCAACGTGTCAACACCGACAGCCGTACCTGCCAAGCGGGTGACTTGTTCGTCGCCTTGCAAGGTGAGCGGTTTGATGCGAATGAATTTTTGTCGCAAGTGGCTGCCAGCGGTGTCACGGCGGCATTGGCGCATCACGGTTTAGATGCTGCCAAGTTGGCCGGCTTGCAAGTGTCAGATACACGCGTGGCCTTGGGTCAATTGGCCAAAGGCTGGCGCAGGCAATTTAACTTGCCAGTGATTGCTGTCACTGGCAGCAATGGCAAAACCACCGTCACACAAATGATCGCGAGCATCTTGCGCGCTGGTTTTGGTGACGATGCCTTGGCCACACAAGGCAATTTGAACAACGACATTGGCGTGCCACAAACCTTGCTGCGCTTGCGCGCGCATCACCGCAGCGCGGTGGTCGAGTTAGGGATGAACCATCCCGGCGAAATCGCAGGTTTGGCCGACATGACGCAAGCGACCGTGGCATTGGTGAACAACGCCCAGCGCGAGCACCAAGAGTACATGGCCACCGTGGAAGCTGTGGCGCAAGAAAACGGCGAAGCCATCAAGGCTTTGCCTACAAACGGCGTGGCAGTGTTTCCAGCGCATGACGAATACAGCGCTTTATGGAAAACCTTGGCTGGCAGTCGTGCGTGCATGCGGTTCTCTATGACAGCAAACTCAACCGATCAAGCGGAAGTGCAGTTGCTCAACGCCGATTGGTTGAATGACCATTGGGCGGTTGAAGCACAAACACCCGCAGGCGTGTTGCGCACACAGCTTCACATCGCGGGTCGCCACAACGTGGGCAATGCCTTGGCAGCCACGGCGTGTGCTTTGGCTGCTGGCGTGACGCTTGATGTGATTGCGCAAGGACTCAACAGTTTCGAACCTGTCAAAGGTCGTTCGCGTGCATTTGGCGTTCAGTGCCAAGGTCGTGAAATCACCGTGGTCGACGACACCTACAACGCCAACCCTGACTCGGTGCGCGCTGCTATCGACGTGCTGGCCGAGTTACCTGCACCGCGCTTGTTGGTGCTGGGCGACATGGGTGAAGTGGGCACACAGGGCCCCGAGTTTCACCAAGAGGTGGGCCTGCATGCTGCCCAAAAGGGCATTGACCATGTGCTGTGTTTGGGCGACTTGGCCGCACACACCGCTACCGCTTGCGGTGCCAACGCACAACACATGACAGACATCGATGCCTTGAACCAGCGCGTGCTGCAACAACTGCCGCAGCTGGGCAGTGTGTTGGTCAAAGGATCACGGTTCATGAAGATGGAGCGCGTGATCGATGCGATCAGCGCCTGCCATGACAACCCACAAAAGGAAACGACGCCATGCTGCTGACTTTGGCCCAATGGCTGCAAACCCTCTCGCTAGAATTTGGTTTCTTTCGGGTGTTTCAGTACCTCACGTTCCGTGCGGTGATGGCGGCTTTGACGGCCTTGCTCATTGGCTTGGTGGCTGGCCCTGCGGTGATTCGCCGTTTGGCTGCCTTGAAAATTGGCCAGCCCATCCGTGAATATGCCATGCAATCGCATTTGGCGAAGAGCGGGACGCCCACCATGGGTGGCGTATTAATTTTGATCGGCATCGCTGTCTCTACCTTGTTGTGGGCTGATTTGTCCAACCGCTTTGTGTGGATCGTGATGATCGTCACCTTTGGCTTCGGCGCCATTGGCTGGGTGGACGACTGGCGCAAGGTGGTGAACAAAGACCCAGAGGGCATGCGCTCACGCGAAAAATACATGTGGCAATCCATCATCGGCCTAGTGGCCGCGTTGTATTTGGTGTTCAGCATTTCTGAAAGCAGCAACCTGCGTGTGATGGAGTTGTTTTATTCATGGGTGAAGTCTGGCTTTGATGTGGACCTGCCACCCAAGGCCGGTTTGATGCTGCCTTTTTTCAAGGAAGTCACTTACCCCTTGGGCGTTTTCGGTTTTGTGATCATGACTTACTTGGTCATCGTGGGTTCAAGCAATGCCGTGAACTTGACCGACGGGTTAGATGGTTTGGCCATCATGCCCGTGGTGATGGTGGGTTCGGTATTGGGCGTGTTTGCCTACGTCACCGGTAGCTCTGTGTATTCCAAATACCTGCTCTTTCCCTACATTCCAGGTTCGGGTGAGTTGATGATTTTTTGTGCTGCCATGGCGGGGGCAGGGTTGGCCTTTCTGTGGTTCAACACGCACCCTGCACAAGTGTTCATGGGTGACGTGGGTGCGTTGGCCTTGGGCGGTGCACTGGGCACGATCGCGGTGATCGTGCGTCAAGAAATTGTGTTCGCCATCATGGGCGGCATCTTTGTGGTGGAAGCTTTGTCGGTCATGTTGCAAGTGACCTACTTCAAGTACACCAAGAAGAAATATGGCGAAGGTCGTCGCATTTTGAAGATGGCACCTTTGCATCACCACTTTGAAAAGAGCGGCTGGAAAGAAACCCAAGTCGTGGTGCGTTTTTGGATCATCACCATGCTGCTGTGCTTGGTGGGTCTGTCTACCTTGAAGTTGAGATAAGAAGATGCAGCAACTCCACAACCAATCCGTGCTGATTCTGGGCTTGGGTGACTCCGGCTTGGCGATGGCGCGTTGGTGCGTGCGCAACGG
>CANCGU010000145.1 GCA_947377705.1 Comamonadaceae bacterium | reverse complement strand
CGTGACTTGCTTTCAATCGCATAGGTCTTGCCAGCGATGGTGATTTGCGCCACACCGGGCTTGCCCACAAACTCGTCCACATGCACTTGCACATAGCGGTTGTCACCGTTTTGACCCAGCTCGACCACGGCGTAGTCTTGGCCGATTTGCACGTCATAGCCAGGCAACTGACCGCTGAGGTTGGCAGCGCGTTGGCGTGACTTGCGACGCACGAAAGCAGCCAAAGCAGCGAGGAAGTCGTGGTCATCATGCGGCACGTCTTCAGCTCGAAAACCATGCGCGTATTGCTCAGCGATGAAGCCCGTGTTGAAGTCACCCGTCACAAACTTGGGATGCGCCAACAAAGCCGCTTGAAAGGGGATGTTCGAGCTGATGCCGCGAATGACGAAGCCATTCAAAGCTTCGCGCATTTTGGCGATGGCCTCGTTGCGGTCTTTGCCATGCACGATGAGCTTGGCAATCATCGAGTCATAGAACATCGGAATCTCACCACCGTCTTGCACACCGGTGTCCACACGCACGCCTTGCAAGTCTTGGGTATTGCCTTGGAACATGCTTTGTTTAGGCGTTTGGAAACGCACCAAGCGGCCTGTGGAAGGCAAGAAGTTACGGAAGGGGTCTTCCGCGTTGATACGGCACTCAATGGCCCAACCGTCACGCTTGACGTCAGCTTGGCCAAAGGCCAACTTCTCGCCTGCTGCGACGAGAATCATTTGCTCCACCAAATCGAGGCCGGTGATGGCTTCGGTCACTGGGTGTTCCACCTGCAAGCGGGTGTTCATCTCGAGGAAGTAAAAGTCTTGGTCTTTGCCGACCACAAACTCCACCGTACCTGCCGATTGGTATTTCACCGCCTTGGCCAAGGCCACGGCTTGCTCACCCATGGCTTTACGCGTGGCGTCACTGATGAAGGGTGATGGTGCTTCTTCGATCACTTTTTGGTGACGGCGTTGAATCGAGCACTCACGCTCGTTCAGATACACCACATTGCCATGGCTGTCGCCCAACACTTGAATTTCAATGTGGCGTGGTTCGAGCACGTATTTTTCGATGAACACACGGTCATCGCCGAAGCTGTTGCGCGCTTCGTTACGGCAAGACGTGAAACCTTCAAAAGCTTCTTTGTCGTTGAACGCCACGCGCAAGCCTTTACCACCGCCGCCAGCCGACGCCTTGATCATGACGGGGTAGCCAATGCCTTTGGCAATCTCTACCGCTTGTTCTGCGGTGTCGATGGCGTCGTTGTAGCCGGGGATGGTGTTGACCTTGGCTTCCAGTGCCAGCTTCTTGGAAGCGATCTTGTCGCCCATCGCAGCAATCGAATGGGCCTTGGGGCCGATGAAGGCAATGCCCTCTTCTTCGCAGCGCTTGGCGAACTCGGTGTTCTCGCTCAAGAAGCCGTAGCCAGGGTGAATGGCTTGTGCGCCAGTCGCCTTGGCTGCCGCGATGATTTTGTCAGCCACGAGGTAGGACTCACGCGAGGCCGCAGGGCCAATCAGCACCGCTTCGTCAGCCAGTTGCACATGACGTGCTTCTTTGTCAGCTTCAGAATAAACGGCCACCGTTTTGATGCCCATCTTGTGAGCGGTAGCGATCACGCGGCAAGCAATTTCGCCGCGGTTGGCAATCAGTATCTTTTTAAACATGTTCTTCTTCTCCTCGCAGCTTAGAGCGGAATGTTGCCGTGCTTGCGCCATGGGTTTTCAATCTTCTTGTCTTTCAACATCACCAGCGAGCGGCAGATGCGCTTGCGTGTTTCGTGCGGTTGAATCACGTCGTCGATGAAGCCGCGTGCGCCAGCCACAAAGGGGTTGGCAAAGCGGGCTTTGTATTCGGCCTCTTTAGCGGCCAGTTTTTCTGGGTCGCCTTTGTCTTCACGGAAGATGATCTCTACCGCACCTTTGGCACCCATCACCGCGATTTCGGCGTTGGGCCAAGCGAAGTTCACGTCACCACGCAAGTGCTTAGACGCCATCACGTCGTACGCGCCGCCGTAGGCCTTGCGTGTGATGACGGTGATTTTTGGCACGGTGCACTCGGCGTACGCGTACAACAACTTCGCGCCGTGCTTGATGATGCCGCCGTACTCTTGTGAGGTACCAGGCATAAAGCCGGGTACGTCAACGAAGGTGACCACGGGGATGTTGAACGCATCGCAGAAACGCACAAAACGCGCAGCCTTGATGGAGCTCTTGATGTCCAAGCAACCGGCCAATACCAAAGGTTGGTTGGCCACGATGCCGACGGTTTGACCTTCCATGCGGGCAAAGCCGATCAGGATGTTTTTGGCGTAATCGGGTTGCAGCTCGAAGAAGTCGCCATCGTCCACCGTTTTGACGATGAGTTCTTTCATGTCATACGCTTTGTTGGGGTTCTCAGGCACCAAGGTGTCCAAGCTCATGTCCATGCGGCTCGATGGGTCGCCGCTGGCACGCACGGGGGCCTTTTCGCGGTTGTTCAAGGGCAAGTAGTTGTAGAGGCGACGCAGCATCAGCAAGGCTTCCACGTCGTTCTCAAACGCCATGTCGGCCACACCGCTCTTGGTGGTGTGGGTCACAGCGCCGCCAAGTTCTTCAGCCGTCACTTCTTCGTGGGTCACGGTCTTCACCACTTCAGGCCCTGTCACGAACATGTAGGACGTGTCTTTGACCATGAAGATGAAGTCGGTCAACGCTGGTGAATACACCGCGCCACCGGCTGACGGGCCCATGATCATGCTGATCTGGGGCACCACACCGCTGGCCATGACGTTGCGTTGGAACACTTCGGCATACCCACCGAGTGAGGCCACGCCTTCTTGAATACGAGCACCGCCCGAGTCGTTCAGACCGATCACGGGTGCGCCGACTTTCATGGCTTGGTCCATGATTTTGCAGATCTTCTCGGCATGCGTTTCAGACAGTGCGCCACCGTAGACGGTGAAGTCTTGGCTGAACACAAACACCAAACGGCCATTGATCATGCCGTAGCCGGTGACCACACCGTCGCCTGGAATCTTGTTGCCTTCCATGCCGAAGTCGGTGCAACGGTGTTCGACGAACATGTCCCACTCTTCGAAGGTGCCTTCGTCCAACAACACCTCGATGCGTTCGCGTGCTGTGAGTTTGCCTTTGGCATGCTGCGCATCAATGCGCTTTTGGCCGCCACCTAAGCGGGCCGCAGCGCGCTTTTGTTCCAGTTGTTCGATGATGTCTTGCATGGTTGCTCTTTCTTTACTCCAGGAAGATTTTCAAATTAACTCTGCGCTTGGTAAGCGCCGAGCAGTTGACGGGCAGCAGTCGAGGCGGCCAGTTGGCCCGCAGCGACTTGTTGACTGAGTTGGGGCAGCAGCGTTTGCACACGCGGCTGCGCACGGAAGTTTTGTTTCAAGCCAGCATCGATGCGCTCCCACATCCACGACAAGGCTTGGTTTTGGCGGCGTTCAAGAAAGCGGCCATTTTGTTTTTGAATTTGCTGAAAATCGCACACAGCGGCCCAAAATGCATCTACCCCTTGGTTCAACAAGGCGCTGAGCTGTACCACTTTGGGATGCCACACCTCCGTGTTGCGGTGCGCATGGCCCGAGCCACCGTGCATACCCAGCAATTGCAAGGCACTGGTGATTTGTAGTTGCGCACGCGTGGCGGCAGTGGCGTCGATGTCAGCTTTGTTGATGACGACCAAATCGGCAATTTCCATCACGCCTTTTTTGATGGCTTGTAAATCGTCGCCGGCATTGGGCAGTTGCAGCAGCACAAACATGTCGGTCATGTTGGCCACAGCAGTCTCGCTTTGGCCCACGCCCACGGTTTCGACGATGACCACGTCGTAGCCTGCGGCTTCGCAGACCAGCATGGACTCACGCGTTTTTTCGGCCACACCGCCCAAGGTCCCACTGGAGGGGCTGGGGCGAATGTAGGCTTGGTCGTGCACGCTCAAAAACTCCATGCGGGTTTTGTCACCCAAGATGGAGCCGCCAGAAACGGTGGAAGACGGGTCAATGGTCAGCACCGCCACACGGTGGCCTTGGCTGATCAAGTAAAGGCCCAGCGCCTCAATGAAGGTGGACTTACCCACCCCAGGCACACCACTGATACCCAAGCGAAAAGATTGGCCCGTGTGCGGCAGCATGGCCGTGAGCAAGTCATCGGCCAAGGCACGGTGATCGATGCGCGTCGACTCCAAGAGCGTGATGGCCTTGGCCATGGCACGCCGCTGCACGGCAGCGTTGCCGCGCAGCAAGCCGTCGAGCAACTGCGCAGGTGTCACCCGATGGCCTTTTTAATTTGCTCCAACACGTCTTTGGCGCTGACGGGGATGGGAGTGCCTGGGCCGTAAATGCCCTTCACGCCCGCTTCATACAAAAAGTCGTAGTCTTGGCGTGGAATCACACCGCCCACGAACACGATGATGTCGTCCGCGCCTTGCTTCTTCAGCTCAGCAATGATGGCGGGCACCAAGGTCTTGTGGCCCGCTGCGAGCGTCGACACACCCACGGCATGCACGTCGTTTTCAATGGCCTGACGAGCGCACTCTTCTGGCGTTTGGAACAAGGGGCCCATGTCCACGTCGTAGCCGAGGTCGGCAAACGCGGTGGCCACCACTTTGGCGCCACGGTCGTGGCCGTCTTGACCCAGCTTAGAGATCATCACGCGAGGACGGCGACCATGGCTTTCGGCGAACTCAGCGATGTCGGCTTTGAGTTGGTTCCAATATTCCATCGTGTCTCCTACGTTTTCCCCATCGTCGTAGGCGGCGGCGTAAACGCCTGTGACCTTTTGTGTGTCAGCGCGGTGGCGACCAAATACTTTTTCAAGTGCATCGCTCACCTCGCCCACCGTGGCACGCAGGCGAATGGCTTTGATGGACAAGTCGAGCAAGTTGCCTTCGCCGCTCTCAGCAGACGCTGTGAGCGCGTCCAACGCGGCTTGAACTTTGGCTGTGTCGCGCGTGGCTTTGATTTTTTGCAAACGCTCAATCTGGCCATCGCGCACACGCACGTTGTCGATAGACAAGGTTTCGATCGGGTCTTCTTTGGCGAGCTTGTATTTGTTCACGCCCACGATGACGTCTTTGCCAGAGTCGATGCGCGCTTGCTTTTCAGCGGCGGCGGCTTCGATCTTCAACTTGGCCCAGCCGCTGTCCACGGCTTTGGTCATGCCGCCCATGGCTTCGACTTCTTCGATGATGGCCCAGGCTTTGTCGGCCATTTCTTGGGTGAGTGACTCCATCATGTAGGAGCCGGCCCATGGGTCGATCACATTGGTGATGTGGGTCTCTTCTTGAATGATGAGCTGTGTGTTGCGCGCAATACGGGCCGAGAACTCGGTGGGCAAAGCAATCGCTTCGTCAAACGAGTTGGTGTGCAGCGACTGTGTGCCGCCAAACACCGCAGCCATGGCTTCAATGGTGGTGCGCACCACGTTGTTATAAGGGTCTTGCTCGGTGAGTGACCAGCCCGAGGTTTGGCTGTGTGTGCGCAGCATCAAGCTCTTGGGGTTCTTGGCGTCAAAGCCCTTCATGATGCGGCACCACAGCAAACGAGCGGCGCGCATCTTGGCGATTTCCAAATAGAAGTTCATGCCCACCGCCCAGAAGAACGACAAGCGGCCCGCAAAGGCGTCCACGTCCAAACCTGAGGCAATGGCAGTCTTCACATACTCTTTGCCATCAGCCAAGGTAAAGGCCAATTCCAAGGCTTGGTTAGCGCCTGCCTCTTGCATGTGGTAACCCGAAATCGAGATCGAGTTGAACTTGGGCATGTGCTTGGCGGTGTAGCCAATGATGTCGCCAATGATCTTCATCGACGGCTCTGGCGGGTAGATGTAGGTGTTACGCACCATGAACTCTTTCAGAATGTCGTTCTGAATCGTTCCGCTCAGCAGTTCTTGGCTCACGCCCTGCTCTTCCGCCGCCACCACGTAGCCAGCCAACACAGGCAGTACAGCGCCGTTCATGGTCATAGAGACCGACACTTTGTCCAACGGAATTTCGTTGAACAAGATCTTCATGTCCTCGACCGAGTCAATGGCCACACCGGCTTTGCCCACGTCGCCCGTTACACGGGGATGGTCAGAGTCGTAGCCACGGTGCGTGGCCAAGTCAAATGCCACCGACACACCTTGACCACCTGCGGCCAAAGCCTTGCGGTAAAACGCGTTGGATTCTTCAGCGGTGGAGAAGCCGGCGTATTGGCGAATCGTCCAAGGACGCACCGAATACATGGTGGCTTGTGGGCCGCGCACATAGGGCTCAAAGCCAGGCAAAGTGTTGGCGTAGGGGAGGTGTTGGGTGTCTTCGGCGGTGTACAGCGGTTTGACGCTGATACCGTCTAAAGTCTTCCAGTTCAGGGCGTTGACGTCGCCGCCTGGGGCTGATTTAGCGGCCGCTTTGGCCCATGCTTCGAGGTTGGCGGCGTTGAATTCGGTTGGCTTTTGGCTCATGGCAAATCACTCTTGAAAGGGGTGTGCAGCGATCAAAGAAACCCAAGCTTAGCCTAGGGTTTTGATCCGTTACAGAATCATATCATTCATAATTATTGATTCAAAATCTTATATCAGCTTACAATTCGAGTCCATGTCCGCCGTCACCCTCACCCCTCGCGCCCTGTACGAAGAAGTCGCTGAACTGCTGCGTCAGCGTATTTTTGCGGCCGAGTTAGCGCCTGGTAGCTGGATTGACGAGATGCGCTTGGCCGAGGAATACGGCATCAGTCGCACCCCCATGCGCGAAGCCCTCAAGGTGCTGGCCGCCGAAGGCTTGGTGACCATG
>CANCGU010000144.1 GCA_947377705.1 Comamonadaceae bacterium | reverse complement strand
GTGTCTGCTGCATCGGCCAACCAAGAAAAAGGGGACTGTGTTGCCATAGTCCCCAATTATTCCTTGTTTAGGCGCCCTTCTCGAGACGCCCTGATTTAACCGGTTTATTGCAAGGCTTGAACGCCTGCCACCAACCAGCCCAAGCTGCCGTCTTTGGGCTTGGTCATGTTCCACACTTCGCGGAAAGGCGTCGGCCCAGCCGAAGGTTCTTCGCGGATGAGGCCCGAGAACTCCACACTAGCCATGTAGTTGTTTGCGACATCTTCAATACCTAACAAATGCGCATCCAGCATGACCACTTCGGTGTGGTTGACTTGCCCATTGGCGGTGGCTTCACGCTCGGCCAATTGGGCTTTGATTTCGTTCAGCATGCTGTCCGTCATCATGGCGCGCAAAGCGGCAATGTCTGAGCGATCCCAAGCTTGCTGCAAGGTCATGAAGTTTTGCTTGGCCGCACTGACAAAGCCTGCAGCGTCAAAGTCGGCAGGAATACCCCAAGTTTGGTTGCCGCCCAAAGCAGAACCAATCATCGAACCACCACCCACAGGTGCGAAATCGGTGTGCGTGTCTACAGGACGGGCTGACGAGTCGTTGCCCACGTTCTTGGGGTTGTACTGAGGCAAGCTATTAGGACTCACCGGTGCACCAGCGCCTTCGAAGGCATATGGACTGTTGTTCGCCGCTTCAGGCTGGCGACGGCGCATGATGGCCCCAATCACCATCATCACGACCAAGGCCAACAGGCCAAACATCAAAAATTGGCCAAACTCGGCACCAAAGCCCATCGAGTGTGCCAACCAAGCGAGGCCCAAACCGGCGGCCAAACCGCCGAGCATGCCACCCATGCCTCCAAATCGTGAGGGCTGAGCCGCGGCGGGCGCTGCCGCTGGTGCAGGTTGCGCTGCGGGAGCTGCATTTTGTGTAGGTGTGGCCGCAGGTGCGGGTTTAGCGGCCTCGCGCTGCGTCACATTGCTGGACTGTTGGCCCACAGATTTGCCACCACCTAAACGTTTGGCGGCCTCGGCATGCATCGTGGAAAAGGCCATGGCCACCACAAAAAGGGCTGTCAAAAGTTTTTTCATTGCGTCATCTCCGGTTGTCGTTATCTGGTCGTTGTCTGTCTATCAACACTTAATTCCAACATGAAGCGCGACCACGCCGGCGCTCATGTTGTGAAAGTCCACATGACCAAAGCCATTTTGTTTCATAAGGGATTTCAATTCCTCTTGGCTAGGGTGCATGCGAATGGACTCGGCCAAATATTGGTAACTCGATGCGTCACCCGCAATCATCTGGCCCAGCTTAGGCAAGATGTTGAAGGAGTACCAGTCGTAGGCTTTTTCCAGCGGCTTGGCCACTTTGGAGAACTCCAACACCAGCAGCTTGCCATTGGGCTTGAGCACGCGGCACATTTCGCGCAGCGCTGCGTCTTTGTGCGTCATGTTGCGCAGACCGAAGGCCACACTGACCACATCAAAGTGGTTATCAGGGAAAGGGAGTTTTTCGGCGTCACACACCAAGGTGGGCAGGACCACGCCGTGGTCGAGCAAGCGGTCACGGCCGGTGCGCAGCATGGCTTCGTTGATGTCGGTGTGCACCACACGGCCCGTTTTGCCCACCTTCTTGGCAAAGGCCATCGACAAATCGCCCGTGCCGCCCGCGATGTCCAGCACTTGTGAGCCCTCACGCAGATCAGCCACCATGACGGTGTAGCGCTTCCACACACGGTGCAAGCCTGCGGACATGAGGTCGTTCATCACGTCGTACTTGGACGCGACGGAGTCAAACACGCCACGCACATGTTTGGCTTTTTCTTTTTCGTCAACGGTTTTGAAACCGAAATGGGTGCTGCTCATAGGGGTAATGGTATCAATGCGCGTGGCTGCTGCAGCCTGCGCCGCCTTTTTCAGGCATGGCTGCGTCGCGGTCCGTGCCGGCGTCTTTGAGACGACGCTCGTAATCGGCCCAAAGCTGGTCTTGTTCAGAGCCTAAAAAATACAGGTATTCCCAAGTGAACAAGCCGCTGTCGTGGCCATCGCTGAAGGTGGGTTTGATGGCGTAGTTGCCCACGGGCTCTAGACCTTCGAGCTCCACCAAGCGCTTGCCGGTTTGCAACACCTCTTGGCCTGGGCCGTGGCCCTGCACTTCGGCAGAAGGGCTGTAGACCCGCATCAGCTCAAACGGAATGCGAAAACTCGCGCCATCGGCAAAGCTGACTTCCAACACACGCGATGCGCCATGCACCGTGATGTCTTGGGGCGCGGGGGTGTTTTTTTGCAAGCCAGCCATGTGTTTGTGCTTTCTGAGCTTAGACGAGCACGCGCTCAATGCCACCGGCATTGGCTTGGGCCACATAGTTGGGCATCCACTGCTCGCCCAAAATCTTGCGCGCCATCTCGACCACGATGTAGTCGGCTTCGAGCAAACCGTTTTGTAAGTCGTCGCCGTAACGGCTCAAGCCTTGCAAGCAGCTGGGGCAGCTGGTGAGAATTTTCATATCGCCTTTTGCCTCGCCTGTCATGGCGCGCAAAGCGGCTTCGTCTTTTTGTAGCTCTTCTTCTTTGCGGAAGCGCACTTGGGTCGAGATGTCAGGACGCGTCACGCCCAAAGTGCCAGACTCGCCACAGCAACGATCGCTCTTGACCACTTGGTCACCCACCAAGGCTTTGACCGTTTTCATCGGGTCTTGCTGCTTCATGGGGCTGTGGCATGGGTCGTGGAACAGATAGCCAGCTTGTTGCGCCGCACTGAGCTTGATGTCCTTCTCCAACAAATATTCATGGATGTCGACAATGCGGCAGCCAGGGAAGATTTTGTCGAACTCGTAACCTTGCAACTGGTCAAAACAAGTGCCACAGCTCACCACCACGGTTTTGATGTCGAGGTAGTTGAGCGTGTTGGCCACGCGGTGGAACAACACGCGGTTGTCGGTGATGATTTTGTCGGCCTTGTCGAACTGACCCGAGCCTTTTTGCGGATAACCGCAGCACAGGTAACCGGGTGGCAACACCGTTTGCACGCCCGCGTGCCACAACATGGCTTGCGTGGCGAGGCCCACTTGGCTGAACAAACGCTCAGAGCCGCAACCGGGGAAGTAGAACACCGCTTCGGTTTCAGAGGTGGTGGTCTTGGGGTCACGGATGATGGGCACGTAGTCTTTGTCTTCGATGTCCAACAAGGCGCGCGCAGTTTTCTTGGGCAAGTTGCCCGGCATCTTTTTGTTGATGAAGTGAATCACCTGCTCTTTGATAGGGGCAGTGCCCACTGAGGCGGGAGGAGCCTTGGTTTGTTTGCGAGCCACCACTTGCAGGGCGTCGTGCGCGAAGCGTTGCAGCTTCATGCCCACCCCCACCATCGCGCTGCGCGCGAGCTTGATGGTTTCGGGATTGGTGGCGTTGAGCATGAACATCGCCGCCGCATTGCCAGGACGGAAACTCTTTTGACCCATCTTGCGCAACAGGTTGCGCATGTTCATGGACACATCACCAAAGTCAATCTTGACGGGGCAAGGCGACAAACACTTGTGGCACACCGTGCAGTGGTCGGCCACGTCTTCAAATTCTTGCCAGTGCTTGATGGACACACCACGGCGGGTTTGCTCTTCGTACAAGAAGGCTTCGACCAACAATGAGGTGGCCAAAATTTTGTTGCGTGGGCTGTAGAGCAAATTGGCGCGTGGCACATGGGTGGAGCACACGGGCTTGCACTTGCCGCAACGCAAACAGTCTTTCACGCTGTCGGCAATTGCGCCAATGTCGGACTGCTGCATGATGAGTGATTCATGGCCCATCAAACCAAAACTGGGGGTGTAGGCTTGGCTTAAATCAGCGTGGCGCAGCGATGTGTCTAGATCTTGGTTGCGCAGCAATTTGCCTTTGTTGAAACGGCCTTCTGGGTCAACCTTGGCTTTGTAGTCGGCAAAGGGCTGCAGCTCTGCGTCGGTCAAAAACTCAAGCTTGGTGATGCCAATGCCGTGCTCACCCGAAATCACACCGTTGAGTGAACGCGCCAGCACCATGATGCGGGCCACCGCTTCGTGGGCGGTTTGCAGCATGGCGTAGTTGTCGCTGTTAACGGGAATGTTGGTGTGCACGTTGCCGTCACCGGCATGCATGTGCAAGGCCACCCACACGCGGCCTTTGAGCACACGTTGGTGAATGGCATTGCACTCGTCCAAGATGGGTGCGAGTTGCGCACCCGTGAAGATGTTTTGCAACACCGCACGGATTTGTGTTTTCCAGCTTGCCCGCAAGGTATGGTCTTGCAATTGAGGGAACAACGCATCGCACTCATTCAACCACTGCTGCCACAGGCCACGCACTTCACCAATCAGTGATCGGGCTTGTTGCACGCGGTCTTCGAGCAACTCGGGCGTGGGAATGTCGGCAGCGTCGTCTGACTTACCCAAGGGCAAATTGCCTTTGGCAAAAAAGTCTTCCAAGGCGTCGCAGAGTTCAAGCTTGTTGCGCAAGCTCAACTCGATGTTGATGCGCTCGATGCCATCGGTGTACTCGGCCATGCGTGGCAGGGGAATCACCACATCCTCGTTGACCTTGAAGGCGTTGGTGTGGCGGCTGATCGCAGCCGTGCGTTTGCGATCGAGCCAAAACTTTTTACGAGCCTCGGGGCTCACCGCCACAAAGCACTCACCGCTGCGGGTGTTGGCCATGCGTGAAACTTCAGAGGTGACGCGCGCCACTTCGTCGGCGTCGTCACCCGCAATGTCACCAATCAGCAGCATCTTGGGCAGACCGCCACGTTTGCTCTTGGTGGCGTAGCCCACAGCGCGCAAGTAGCGGTCATCCAAGTGTTCCAAGCCCGCCAGCAACACGCCGCTGCGCTTTTGCTCGGCAAACATGTAGTCTTTGATTTCCACGATGCTGGGCACCGCGTCTTTGGCGTTGCCGAAGAACTCCATACACACGGTGCGGGTGTGCACAGGCATACGGTGCACGATCCAACGCGCGCTGGTGATCAGGCCATCGCAGCCTTCTTTTTGCACGCCGGGCAAGCCACTGAGAAACTTGTCGGTCACGTCTTTGCCCAAGCCTTCTTTACGGAAGGACTTGCCGGGAATATCAAGGCGCTCTTGGCGGATGAAAGTTTTGCCGTCGGCTTGGTAGTACTTCAGCTCAAAGCTGGCCATCTCGGCGTCGTGAATCTTGCCGAGGTTGTGGTCCACGCGAACCACATCCAGCCATTCAGCATCGGGGGTAACCATGCGCCAGCTGGCCAAGTTGTCGAGCGCAGTGCCCCACAACACGGCCTTTTTGCCGCCCGCGTTCATGGCGATGTTGCCGCCAATGCATGAGGCTTCGGCAGAGGTGGGATCCACCGCAAACACAAAACCCGCGCGCTCAGCCGCATCGGCCACGCGCTGGGTGACCACACCGGCTTCGGTGTAAATCGTCGGCACTTTGTGCGCAATACCGGGCATGTCGACCATTTCGACTTCGGTCATGGCTTCGAGCTTTTCGGTGTTGATGACCGCACTCTTCCAAGTGAGCGGAATCGCGCCACCCGTGTAGCCCGTGCCGCCGCCGCGCGGGACGATGGTCAAGCCGAGGTCGATACAGCCTTTGACCAAGCCGGCCATTTCCTCTTCGGTGTCTGGGGTCAACACCACGAAGGGGTATTCCACACGCCAATCGGTGGCATCGGTCACATGGCTCACGCGAGAGAGGCCATCGAACTTGATGTTGTCGTGGGCCGTATGCTTTTTGAGCAAGCGGGCTGCTTTTTTGCGCAAGGCAGCAATCGCATCAAACTGGTTACTGAACGTTTCAATCGCACGGCTGGCGGCTTGCAGCAGTTGGCCGACCATGGCATCGCGCTCGGTGTCGACATCGGGGGTGCGCCGCTGCTCAACTTCGCCGAGGCGGTGATGCAAGGCTTCCACCAACTGGTGGCGACGCTTGGGGTTGTCGAGCAAGTCGTCTTGCAAATAGGGGTTGCGTTGCACCACCCAGATGTCACCCAACACTTCGTACAACATGCGCGCCGAGCGGCCCGTGCGGCGCTCTTGGCGCAAACGTAGCAGCAATTCCCACGCATCGGCACCGAGCAAACGCAGCACGATTTCTCGGTCAGAGAAGGAGGTGTAGTTGTAGGGAATTTCGCGCAGTCGCGGGCTTTCTTCAGCCGTGGCGAGCAAGTGGTTCAGCGAGGTGGGAGCATTCATGGTGTGATGTGCGCGCTAAGGCGCATTGGGGCGCGAATTAAGAGGCCAATTTTACCGCAGGGGGCTTGGGTGCTTGGCTTTTGGGGCTGAGAGCACTTACTGGCTTTGGGGGTGTCCGGTATTGGCTTTTAAGGTTATTCGACAACCCAAAGCTCAAGGTGAGGTGCCTGTGTGCGCGGTGAGCGACATTCTGAGCGCAGCGAAGAGGAGCCAACGTGCATACAGGCAGCTCACCTTGGGCGCCTCACATCAACGCCGCCAGCCTTTGCACATCACCCACTGGGCAGTGCCACAAGCGATGACGAGGGCTGAATACGTGGCCATTTTTCCGTCAACGCCCCATAAAACTAAGCCGCCAGCGAGGACCGCTGTACCTAGAACACCGCTCACCACGGTCTGTTTCAGCAAACTCCAACGGGCCAAGGGCAGCCACCAACGCGTAGTCAGACGTGTCACCAGCACGCAAAACAGGGCCACAGCCCATGCCGGGGCAATGAAGCTAAAAGTGTGAATGATTTGTTCTAAAGGACCCATGTGAGTAAATTTTATAATCTAGCTTATGGCAGTCTGGGCTCTAGGCCTCAATCACACGACAGCCCCGCTTGATTTGCGGGGCCGTTTCGCTTTTGCGGTCGAACAAATGGGTCCGACCCT
>CANCGU010000143.1 GCA_947377705.1 Comamonadaceae bacterium | reverse complement strand
TAGCATGGGCGCCTTTTTGTTGACCGCTGGCGAGAAGGGCAAGCGTTTCTCGCTGCCTAACTCCAAAGTCATGATTCACCAGCCCTTGGGCGGTGCCCGTGGTCAAGCGACTGAAATTGAAATTCACGCCCGTGAAATTTTGAAGACGCGCGACCAATTGAACCGCATCTTGGCCGAGCGTACAGGTCAACCGCTTGAGAAAATCGAGCGCGACACCGAGCGCGATTACTACTTGAGTGCCGATGAGTCCAAAGAGTACGGTTTGATTGATCAAGTGATCAGCAAACGCGCTTAAACGACGCATCGTCCCCATCACACATACGCAACGACATGGCTGATAAAAAAAGCGCTTCTGGCGAAAAAACGCTCTACTGCACCTTCTGCGGTAAGAGCCAGCACGAGGTCAAGAAACTCATCGCAGGGCCTTCGGTCTTCATTTGTGACGAGTGCATTGACTTGTGCAATGAAATCATCCGTGACGAGTTGCCAGGCCTAGAGGCCGCCAAAGAAAAGGGCAGTGACCTGCCCACGCCAGCGGAAATCAAAGCCAACCTCGACAACTACGTCATTGGTCAAGAGCCAGCCAAGCGCACCTTGGCGGTGGCGGTGTACAACCACTACAAGCGCTTGAAGCACAAAGAGTCGTCGAAGAAAGACGATGTGGAGCTGACCAAAAGCAACATCTTGTTGATTGGCCCCACGGGCTCTGGCAAGACTTTGTTGGCGCAAACCATGGCGCGCATGCTGGACGTGCCTTTTGTCATGGCCGATGCCACCACGTTGACCGAAGCTGGTTATGTGGGTGAAGACGTTGAAAACATCATTCAAAAGTTGTTGCAAACCTGCGAGTACGACGTGGCGCGCGCTCAGCGCGGCATCGTCTACATCGATGAGATCGACAAGATTTCGCGCAAGTCTGACAACCCGTCTATCACCCGTGATGTGTCGGGTGAGGGCGTGCAACAAGCCTTGCTCAAGCTGATTGAAGGCACGATGGCGAGCATTCCACCCCAAGGCGGGCGCAAGCATCCCAACCAAGACTTTTTGCAAATCGACACGACCAACATCTTGTTCATTTGCGGTGGTGCCTTCGCGGGGCTTGAGAAAGTCATCGAAAACCGCACAGAAGCTTCTGGCATCGGTTTTGGCGCCACGGTCAAAAGCAAAGAGTCACGCAGCTTGACGGAAGTGTTTGGCGAGGTAGAGCCACAAGACATCATCAAGTTCGGCTTGATTCCTGAGCTGGTCGGGCGTATGCCTGTGGTCGCGACTTTGGCCGAGTTGACCGAAGATGCTTTGGTGCAAATCTTGACCGAGCCAAAAAATGCGTTGGTCAAGCAGTACAGCAAGCTGTTTGGCATGGAAGGCGCAGAGCTTGAAATTCGCCCAGCCGCTTTGCGTGCCATTGCCAAGAAAGCTTTGGCTCGCAAGACAGGCGCACGTGGTTTGCGCTCTATCCTTGAACAATCGTTGATTGACACCATGTACGAGTTACCCAATTCGACGAATGTTGAAAAGGTGGTGGTTGACGAGGCTACCATCGAAGAAAACAAACCTCCTTTGTTGGTGTACCGAGAAGCTGCCAAGCAGGCTTAAAGATTCATCTCGGGGACGGTGCCAAGCACACGTCCCTTTTTAATGGAAGGCTGACCATGTCTGGACAACCACCGCTCCCCGCGACCCCTCTTGAGCTGCCCCTGTTGCCTTTGCGCGACGTGGTGGTGTTCCCCCACATGGTTATTCCCTTGTTTGTGGGGCGCCCCAAGAGCATCAAAGCCCTAGAAGCTGCCATGGCCGCTGAGCGCCGCATCATGTTGGTCGCACAGAAAGCGGCCGCCAAAGATGAGCCAGCGGTGACCGATATGTTTGAAGTCGGTTGCGTCTCTACGATTTTGCAAATGCTCAAGTTGCCAGACGGCACGGTGAAGGTACTGGTCGAAGGCCAGCAACGCGCCAAGGTGGACGGCATTGAAGACGGTGAATCGCATTTCACAGCCCATGTAACCCCCATCGAGGTGCTGCCAGCCGAGACGGGCAGCGAAGTCGAGGCCTTGCGCCGCGCGGTGATGCAGCAGTTTGACCAATACGTCAAACTGAACAAAAAAATTCCGCCAGAGATCTTGACCTCCATTGCCAGCATTGATGATGCAGGCCGCTTGGCTGACACTATTGCTGCGCATTTGCCCTTGAAACTCGAGAGCAAACAAGTGGTGCTCGACTTGTCGCCTGTGCGTGAACGTTTGTCCAACTTGTTTGAGCAAATCGAGCGTGAAGTTGAAATTCTCAACGTTGATAAAAAAATCCGGGGCCGCGTCAAGCGCCAGATGGAAAAAAACCAACGCGACTTCTACCTGAACGAACAAGTCAAAGCCATTCAAAAAGAACTGGGCGAAGGCGAAGAGGGCGCGGACATAGAAGAGGTCGAGAAAAAGATCAAGGCTGCACGCATGCCCCAAGAGGCACGCAAGAAGGCTGACGCTGAGTTGAAGAAGCTCAAGCTCATGTCCCCCATGTCGGCAGAGGCCACCGTGGTGCGCAATTACCTCGATGCGTTGGTGGGCTTGCCTTGGCATAAAAAGACCAAGATCAAGCACGATCTCAGCAACGCTGAGGCCGTGTTGAATGAAGACCACTATGGTCTGGACAAAGTCAAAGACCGCATCTTGGAATACCTTGCTGTCCAGCAACGCGTGGACAAAGTCAAAGCACCCATCTTGTGCTTAGTAGGCCCTCCTGGTGTGGGTAAAACCTCGCTCGGTCAATCCATTGCCAAAGCCACGGGACGTAAGTACGTGCGCATGGCTTTGGGTGGCATGCGTGATGAGGCCGAAATTCGTGGACACCGCCGCACTTACATTGGCGCCATGCCTGGCAAGGTGTTACAAAGTTTGACCAAAATCGGCACACGTAACCCCTTGTTCTTGCTCGATGAGATCGATAAGTTGGGCGTGGATTCGCGTGGCGATCCTTCCAGCGCTTTGCTGGAGGTGTTGGACCCCGAGCAGAACAACAAGTTTGGTGACCATTACGTGGAGGTCGATTACGACCTGAGCGATGTGATGTTTGTGGCCACTTCAAACTCCATGAATATTCCCCCGGCCTTGCTCGATCGCATGGAAGTCATTCGCTTGTCGGGTTACACCGAAGACGAAAAAACCCACATTGCCATGAAGTATTTGCTGCCCAAGCAAATGAAGAACAACGGTGTGAAAGACGAAGAGCTGTCGGTCGATGAAGCCGCCATTCGTGACATCGTGCGTTACTACACGCGTGAAGCAGGCGTGCGCTCGCTGGAGCGCGAAATGTCTAAGATTTGCCGCAAGGTGGTCAAGGCGATGTTGCTCAAGCAAATGAAGCCGCAAGTCAAGGTAACGGCTGACAACTTGTCTGAGTTCTTGGGTGTGCGTAAGTACAGCTACGGCCGCGCTGAAGCTGAGAACCAAGTGGGCCAAGTCGTTGGCTTGGCATGGACCGAGGTGGGGGGCGATTTGTTGACCATCGAGGCGGCCATCATGATCGGCAAAGGCACCATCACACGCACGGGTTCGCTGGGTGATGTGATGAAAGAGTCTGTCGAGGCCGCGCGCACCGTGGTGCGTAGCCGTGCACGTCGCTTGGGCATTTCTGAAGAGTTGTTGGAGAAGCGTGATATTCACATTCACGTGCCCGATGGCGCAACGCCCAAAGACGGCCCCAGCGCGGGTGCTGCGATGACGACCGCCTTGGTCTCTGCCCTCACAGGTATCCCTGTGCGCGCCAGTGTGGCAATGACCGGTGAGATCACCTTGCGTGGCGAAGTGACGGCCATTGGCGGCTTGAAGGAAAAGTTGTTGGCTGCATTGCGTGGCGGTATCAAGACCGTGATGATTCCAGAAGAAAACGTGAAAGATCTGCAAGAAATTCCAGAGAACGTGAAGAACGGTTTAGAAATCGTGCCGGTGCGTTGGATTGACAAAGTTTTGGAAATTGCGCTTGAAAGAATGCCAACCCCTTTGCCTGATGACGTGCCCTCGGTCACGGCAACACCTGCCGTTGACAGCGCATCTAAAACGGAGTCTGTGAAACATTAAGATTTCTCTGACTCTAGCGATGAATAGCTCAGAAAATACGCTAGAATATGCGTCTTACGCGGGAATAGCTCAGTTGGTAGAGCGCAACCTTGCCAAGGTTGAGGTCGCGAGTTCGAATCTCGTTTCCCGCTCCAAATTCGATCAGGGAAGCACACCATGCTTCCCTTTTTCGTCAAAGTAGATGGCGCGATAGCAAAGCGGTTATGCACCGGATTGCAAATCCGTTTAGCCCAGTTCGACTCTGGGTCGCGCCTCCAAAATCTTGCCGTTACTGTTCACGCAGTAGCGGCATTTTTTTCGCCAGCACACTCGGCACACTCCCTGCACACTTTTAACGCTGTCGGTCACATGCGGCAGGGCTGTTTCATGCGCCCCAGCTTGCCAGTGCGTGTGGGCAGGGTATGCAGATAAACGGCATCACCTACACATTTACTGGCATCACCAGCCACACGCTGCCCACCTTGCTGGCACAGTTCAACAAGCCCATTGCTCTAACTGACGTCCTACAACAGCCAGCGTCAGCCCCTGTGCATTACCTGCGTGATGGTGAGGTCATCTTGTTCAAACGCACCCGCAGCCGTGTGTGGCAATGCAAGTACAAGCTGTTTACTGGCGCTTGGGTTCGTGTCAGCACTCGCAAGACCAACAGGGACTATGCGGCTCAGGTGGCTTGCGACTTGTATGACGAAGCCAGATACAGGGAACGCATGGGCTTGGCACCCATACAAAAGACTTTTGCAGAAATTGCACGGATTACCGTTGAAGAACTGCGACGCGACTTGGCTGCTGGCACGGGCAAGAAGATTTATGTGGATTACTGCCAAATCATCGACAAGTACTTTGTACCGTTCTTCGGTGAGCGCCACCTGCAGAACATACGGCACGACAACATTGCCGAGTTTGAGCGGTGGCGCAATGACAAGATGCAACGCAAGCCCAAAAGCAGTACGTTGATGAACTTTGCCAGTGCTTTTAATCGCGTGTGCACCACTGCCATACAACATGGCTGGATCAGTGAGCGTGTGCCATTGCCCAAGTTGTCACGCAAAGGCGAGAAGGGTCTGGTGCGACCAGCGTTTGATGCAGGAGAGATTACGGCGCTACGTGCGTTTATGCCCACATGGGAAACACGGGGCAGCTACGACTTTGACCGGCTGCAACGCCCCTTGCTGTGTGACTACGTGGAGTTCTTACTATTGACAGGCATGAGGCACGGCACTGAGGCTATGAACGTGGAATGGCGGCATTGTGAGTGGTACGAGTACGACAAGGTCAGGTACTTGCGTGTGCGGGTTAGTGGCAAGACTGGCGAACGCTACTTGATTGCCAAACACGAGGCTGTGTCTGTACTCAGGCGATTACATGGCAGACAGCAGGATGTGTGCGGGTTGGACTTTGACAGGGTACTGGGACACAGTGGCAAACACATCTTCCGCAACGCCATCGGGCTGCGTCCCCGCACCTTCAACGGCATGTTTGAGAAGCTGATGCGTGAGAGTGGTTTGGCGCTGAATGGGGCAGGGCAGAAGCGGACCTTGTACAGCCTGCGTCACACCTATGCCACTGCGGAGCTATTGGCTGGCACTGACATCCACACGCTCAGCAAGCAGATGGGCAACAGCGCGGCAATGATTGAGCGCCATTACAGCAAGTTGACTGCCACTATGTCTGCTGAGCGGTTGGCTTGAGCGTTACTGCGGTAACGGTTGCAGTGGAAACGTTTAATTTAAGCTTTTGCACGACCGCAGCCGACAAGCACGGGGACTAAGCAGCAGCTACCCCACTAGCCCAGTTGCCATAACGTGCGTGGTCGGCTGTTCTCCTGCATTTCAAACGCTGACCTGTGGCCATAGCTGATGCTAGCCACAATCATGTGAAAATTAACTACTTGGTTTGCAAGTGTGATTGCAAAAGGTTTCTCCCATGATAAATTTAGGACATGTCGATACTCGAAAAAATACAGTCCAGCATTGAAAACCACGTTGATGAATTGCACCGTGATCGCCATCCATTTTTAACGCTTGGTCCCGTGGGCTTTGGCCTTGAGTGGGTGCTCAAGCAAGGGGGTAATGGCTGTCGCCCTGTCAAAGCTGATGCGTCCGTGCTGATGGTGAAAAATCCAGCGCCATTGCCTGAGGACAAAAACAAACCCAAGCCAGCAGCATCGGCAAACGTTGGTACGGGGCAGCAAAGTGCAGTGGCAAAACCTGCATCACCACCGCCAAGCGCAGCCAGTGCTCAAGCTGCTGCACTGGAAAAGAAAAAGCAAGAAGACTGCCCAGCCCCGCCACCCTTTGACATGATGGACGTGCCTGACGCTATGGATGCGATGGGGTTCAAGTACTCAGCCAAATTCGCCCAAAAGTGGTTTGAAGGCAAGGCGCATGTAGTTGAGGATGAATCCAAAGTTATTGAGCCTGCGGAGTTCGTGGACAAGGACACGTTGAAACTGGATTAGATTTTGAAGTTTGGCACTGTGCGCGAACGGTATGCACACTTGCTGGCCACGGGGTTGAATGCGGACAGAACAGCGCAAAACATTTATAACAACGATGCCAAGGATGAGTTGAAGAAAAAATTCAGCCAATTCATAGCCCAGCACAACAACTACTTTTCTGGCACGTTGGAGACTTTGACCGAGTGCGGCGGTGACATACAAAAGCTGCACCAGCAATACCAGTTTCAATATGCCAAAGTCGCTATGGATGAGGTACTGGGTGGCCCAATACAAATAGTCCAAAATAAAGTGCGAGGCGGGGAGTTGATGAATGATCTGGCTGCATCACTTGCCAATTTCAATATTTACGCAGCCATTGCCACAGCCAAAATTTCGACCTTGCAGTACATGAGCT
>CANCGU010000142.1 GCA_947377705.1 Comamonadaceae bacterium | reverse complement strand
TCAAAAACGGCGCGCTCAAGCGCGTTGTCATGGGCGAAGACGAAGGCACATTGGTGCACGCCTAATTCCCCAATTTTTCCGAATCTCACACTGCGCTGCTTCAGGAGCACAACATGACCATCGCTGACATCAAGAAAACCACAGAAACCAAAATGGGCCAATCGATTGCGGCCTTCAGCAACAGCTTGACCAAAATTCGCACCGGCCGTCCTAGCCCATCCTTGTTAGATTCTGTGCAAGTCGATTACTACGGCTCTATGGTGCCGATCAGCCAAGTGGCCAACGTGTCTTTGTTGGACGCCCGCACCTTGAGCGTGCAGCCTTGGGAAAAGCCCATGGGTGCCAAGATTGAAAAAGCCATTCGCGACAGCGATTTAGGTTTGAACCCTTCATCGATGGGCGAGTTGATTCGCGTGCCTATGCCTCCTATGTCGGAAGAGCGTCGCAAAGAGCTGACCAAAGTGGTTCGCACCGAAGGTGAGAACGCCAAGGTCGCCGTGCGAAATCTGCGCCGTGATGCCAACGAATCCGTGAAGAAATTGGTGAAAGACAAACTCGCTTCTGAAGACGACCAAAAACGTGCAGAAGCCGATATCCAAAAAGTGACAGACAGCCACATTGCTGAGATTGACAAGCTCATTGCCAGCAAAGAACACGAAATCATGGCGGTCTAAGCCAGATGCTGAAGCAACGCGTCATCACCGCGCTGGTTTTGTTGGCGCTTTTACTGCCCGCTTTGTTGGCTGGCACTGCTGAGCCGTTGGCTGGGCTCACGCTTGTGCTTATCGCGGCAGGTGCATGGGAGTGGGGCCGTCTGAACGGCTTTGCCATGCGTGGCTCTTTGCGAGTGGCCGCGGTGTGTGTGATGCTGTGTTTGTACGCATGGTCTGCGCGTTGGGCGTATGAAGCGCCGGCAAATGTGTGGGCCATCACGGGGGCTGCGTGGGTCTTGGTGGCAGGTTGGTTGATTCGCCATGGCGTAGAGCGCTGGGCCACGATTTCGCGTGCTTTACGTTTGGTGGTGGGTGTGTTGGCTTTGTGGCTGACATGGCTAGCCATGTACCAAGCGAAAGTCATTGGCATGAACTTTTTGCTGTCAGTGCTGTTCTTGGTGTGGATGGCTGACATTGCGGCTTATTTTTCGGGTCGTGCATTTGGCCGTCGAAAGCTTGCGCCTGCCATCAGTCCTGGCAAAAGCTGGGAAGGTGTGTGGGGCGGCATGGTGGGCGTGCTGCTGATGGCGGGTGTGTGGATTTGGATCGATACGCAATACGGGGTAGACAGCCCCAGCCTCTACACCCGGCTCTATAGCCGTGGCGCCCCGTTCTTGGTACTGGCCACTGTGTTCTTGACGCTCATGAGCGTGGCAGGCGATTTGGTCGAGTCTTTGGTCAAGCGCAGCGCAGGTATGAAAGACAGCAGCCAATTGTTACCGGGCCACGGCGGTGTGCTTGACCGTGTAGACGCTTTGTTGCCTACCTTGCCGTTGGCCATGATGTTGGCACAATCGGTGTGATGGATCGACATCTAGTGGTTATGCCTCAACGCATCACAGTGCTAGGCTCTACGGGCTCAATTGGAACCAATACCTTGGACGTGATTGCACGTCACCCTGAACGATTTCAAATTTTTGCGCTCACAGGTGCGACCCAAGTTGATGTGATGCTGCGCCAATGTGCACAGTTCAAACCGCGCTTTGCGGTGATGGCGCATGTGCCCGCTGCGCAACAGCTCAAAGACAAACTTCAGGCCGAAGGTTTGCAGACTCAGGTTCTCAGTGGTGCTGCGGCTTTAGATGAAGTTTCATCGCATCCCGATGTGCACGCCGTCATGGCGGCGATCGTTGGAGCCGCGGGTTTGTCGCCTTGCTTGGCCGCAGCACGCGCTGGCAAACGGCTTCTGCTGGCCAACAAAGAGGCCTTGGTAGTGGGGGCTGAAGTATTTTTAGATGCGGTCAAGCAAGGGGGCGCAACGCTGTTGCCCATTGACAGCGAGCACTCTGCTATTTTTCAGTCATTGCCAGAAGATGTGTCCACATGGGATACACGCGTTGAAAAAATCATTCTGACCGCTTCAGGTGGACCGTTTCGCACGCGTGAGTTAGCCACACTCAAAGACGTCACACCTGAGCAAGCCTGTGCACACCCCAACTGGGTGATGGGCCGCAAAATTTCGGTGGATTCAGCCACCATGATGAACAAAGCGCTGGAAGTCATTGAGGCGCGTTATTTGTTTGGCTTGCCACCCGAGCGCTTGGAGGTGGTGATTCATCCACAAAGCATCATCCATTCCATGGTGCAGTACCGTGACACATCGGTGGTGGCGCAACTCGGAACGCCCGATATGCGCGTGCCTATTGCTTATGGCTTGAGCTGGCCCGAGCGCATGGCATCTGGTGCGCAAAATTTGGACTTTCATGCCTTATCCGCCATGACTTTTGAAGCGTTGGATGACCATGGCCATCCAACCCGTTTTGCCGGTATTCATTTGGCTTGGGACGCTTTGCGTGGCCCGCGCGGAACAACGGCTGTTCTCAATGCGGCTAACGAAATTGCGGTGGCCGCTTTCTTAGAGCGTCGCATTCGCTTTGACCAAATACATGATGTGAATCAAAACTGTCTAGCGCGTCTTTCCCCAGCCACGCCACATGACTTGGACGATTTGTTGGCGATTGATGGGCAGGCCCGTGCGAAGGCTGAAGACGTTGTCCGTCTTTTGGCCAAGTAAGCCACCATGACGCTCTGGGCCTTTTTGCTAGCACTTGGTGTCCTCATCACGGTGCACGAGTGGGGGCACTATCGCGTGGCGGTGGCGTGTGGCGTGAAAGTGCTGACTTTTTCGATTGGATTTGGTAAGCCGTTGCTGCGTTGGAAGTCGCATCAACCTCACGCAGGGCAAGATACCGAGTTTTGCATCAGCCTCATTCCTTTGGGCGGCTATGTGAAGATGCTCGATGAGAACGAGGTCGAAGTGGCGCCGCAAGATGCGCCGATGGCATTCAACCGGCAATCTTTGTGGGCGAGGACTGCGATTGTGTCGGCAGGACCTTTGGCCAATTTGCTATTGGCTGTGTGTTTGTATGCAGCTACTTTTTGGCTGGGGCAATACGAAACACAGGCGACCTTAGCGGCACCTATGACCGGTTCAGTCGCAGAGTCGGCAGGCTTGCGCAGTGGTGACACCGTGTTGCGTGCGGGCGATTCTGCTGATGCGTTGCAAGAGATGGCGTCTCTTGATGCTTTGCGTTGGTGGTTACTTCAAAAAGAGACGGCGTCAGTTTATTTGGAAGTGCAGCCGCAAGGCAAACAAACGCCGCACCTGCTGCATTTGCCCGAGCTGCCAACAGGCACTATTTCAAAAGATAGCAATGCTTGGCAGGCGCGCGGTTTCACAGGCGCATGGAGTCGTGCTGTTTTGGGCGCTGTGCAAACAGGGCTACCCGCTCAGGCCGCAGGCTTGCAGCGTGGTGATGAGGTGTTGCGCATCGATGGCCGCGTGGTCAGTGATGCCGTGGCATTGCGGGCGATGGTGCGTGCCAGTGGTCAGCACCAATCACCTGCATCACAAATCTGGGATGTGTCACGCGATGGACGCCAGCTTCAATTCGAAGTCAAGCCAGAGCAAGTGGCCGAAGGCGATCAATCCATTGGGCGTATCGGTGCCCAGGTGGGTGAGCCGCCACTGAAGGTTTGGATTCAATATGGCGTTTTCGATGGGCTCTACAAAGCCATCAGCAAAACATGGGAAGTCATCGTGATGACGTTCGATATGTTGGGGCGTTTGCTCACCGGTCACGCCTCACTTGACAACTTGAGTGGCCCGCTCACCATGGCGGACTACGCAGGGCGTTCTGCAAGCCTGGGTGTGGGTGCTTATCTGAGCTACTTAGCGCTGGTCAGTGTCAGTCTGGGCGTGTTTAACCTGCTGCCTTTGCCAGTCCTTGATGGTGGACACCTGTTGTATTATCTTTACGAGGCCTGCACAGGGCATCCTCCTTCGCCTCAATGGCTTGACGCCATGCAGCGTGGGGGCTTGGTGGTACTTGTGACACTGATGGTTTTTTCTCTTTTTAACGATCTGGTTCGCCTAGGTTGGCTTCCGTGAGCCTCTCCATACATCCCATAAATATGCAACTTTCTCAATTTCGTCGCACCACACTGGCCCAAACTGCCGCATTCATCGCCGGTACGCTGATGGCATTCAATGCGCTAGCTGCCGACCCTTTCAATGTGCGTGACATTCGTGTCGAAGGCTTGCAGCGTGTGGAGCCGGGTACCGTATTTGCCTCTATTCCATTTCGTGTGGGTGATGATTACACCGATGAAAAAGGTGCTGCTGCGATTCGCAGTTTGTTTGCCTTAGGTCTATTCAAGGATGTGCGCATTGAGGTCAGTGGCGATGTCTTGGTGTTGATCGTTGAGGAGCGCCCCAACATTGCTCAGGTGGAATTCATCGGCACCAAAGAGTTTGACAAAGATGTGTTGCGCAAAGCTTTGCGTGACATCGGTTTAGCCGAAGGTCGACCGTTTGATAAGGCTTTGGCTGATCGTGCCGAGCAAGAGTTGAAGCGTCAATACGTCAACCGCAGCTTGTATGGCGCAGAAATCATCACGACGATCACACCCAGTGATCGAAACCGTGTGAATTTGTCATTCACGGTAGTAGAGGGCGATTTGGCCAAAATTAAAGAAATGCGTGTGGTGGGTGCCAAAGCATTTGATGAGTCCAAGCTGCTCGACCAGTTCGATCAAGGCACGGGTAACTGGCTAAGCTGGTACACCAAGTCAGACCGTTATTCCCGTACCAAACTCAATGCAGATTTGGAAACTTTGCGCGCTTGGTATTTGGCGCGTGGTTACTTGGAGTTTCGAATCGATTCGACACAGGTTGCGATTTCTCCCAATAAGCAAGACATCAGCATCACTATCAACGTCACCGAGGGAGACCGCTTCGTGGTCTCTGAAGTGGCGATGGAGGGGTACTACCTTGGCAAGGATGATGAGTTCAAGTCTTTGGTTGAAATCAAAGCCGGTCAGGCCTACAACGCGGACGATGTCGCTAAAACAACCAAAGCATTCAACGAGTACTTCGGTAATTTTGGTTTTGCATTTGCCCGTACGGATGTGCGCCCTGAAATTGACCGGGCTACCAACCGCGTGAAATTGGTGCTGGTCGCAGACCCTGCACGTCGTGCCTATGTTCGTCGCATCAACATTGCGGGCAACAACCGCACGCGAGACCAAATCGTGCGCCGTGAGTTTCGCCAAACCGAATCGTCTTGGTATGACGGCGAGAAAATTCGTTTGTCCCGTGATCGGGTGAACCGCTTGGGTTACTTTAAGGATGTCGAAATTGATACCCAAGAAGTGCCTTCTTCTCAAGATCAAGTTGATTTGAATGTCAACGTGGTTGAGAAACCGACGGGCATGTTGACGGTGGGCGCAGGTTTTTCAAGCGCTGAAAAAGTTACCTTTTCTTTTGGTATCCAGCAAGACAACGTCTTTGGCTCAGGTCATAACTTAGGGCTTCAGGTCAGCACCAGCAAGTACAACCAGTACTACGTCATCAACACCACAGACCCGTATTTCACGGAAGACGGCGTCTCGCGTACCTTTGAGTTGTATCACCGCGCCAGCAAACCTTATGTTGAGCAGGGCGGTAACTACCGCATGATCACATCGGGTTTGGGTTTGCGTTTTGGTTTGCCATTCAGCGAGCTTGACCGTATTTTTGTAGGAACGGCGGCAGAGCGAACTGAGCTTGTTCCCGGCACAAACATGTTGGGTGTGCATGCTGACTTGTGCCAACGTTTTGGTTGCATTGCCCAAAATATTCCGGTCACCGCTGGGTGGGCGCGTGACAGCCGTGACAGCTATTTGAATCCCAACAACGGTAAATTTATTCGCTTGAATAGCGAATTGGGTGCGATGGGCGACGCGCGTTATGCCAAATTAGGTGGCCAATACCAACAATACTTCCCCATCACGAAGCAGTACACCTTTGCATTCAATGCGGACCTTGGTGTTGGACGAGGCATGAACGGGCAAAACTTGCCTTTCTATAAAAACTACTACTCGGGTGGTTTAGGGTCTGTGCGTGGCTTCGAACAAGGCACTTTAGGTCCTCGTGATATCACTGGCCCCGTGATTGGTGGTGCGAAAAAGATCACCCTCAACACAGAATTCTTAGTGCCATTCCCAGGCGCTGGCAATGACCGATCTCTGCGCTTGTACGGTTTTTATGACATGGGCAACGTGTACGGTGAGTTTCAAAAAGTTGACCTCGGACAGCTGCGCAGCGCTTACGGCTTAGGGTTGAGTTGGGTGTCTCCCATGGGGCCTTTGCGTTTTGCTTGGGCGCGTCCTGTGCGCTCATTCCCAGGCGATAGAATTCAACAATTGCAATTCCAAATCGGGACATCCTTCTGATGACTATGTTCACTCGTCAAATTTCCTTAGCTGTTGTTTTGAGCTTGGCTGCATTTTGCGCACAAGCTGAAGAAATTCGTATCGGCTTTATCAACACCGACCGTATCTTCAAGGAAGCTAACACGGCCAAACAAGCGCAGGCCAAGTTAGAGCAAGAGTTTTCCAAACGTGAAAAAGATTTGAACGATGCGGGTAATGCTTTAAAAACTGCCGTTGAAAAATTCGAACGTGAAGCCCCTACGTTGTCTGAGTCACAACGCCTGTCGCGTCAAAAACAATTGGGTGAGCAAGACCGAGACTTTCAACGCAAGCGTCGTGAGTTCCAAGAGGAATTAAACGCTCGCAAAAATGAAGAATTTCAACAAGTACTTGAACGCGCCAATCGCATCATCAAGCAAGTGGCTGAAGCCGAAAAGTATGACTTAGTGCTGCAAGAGGCGGTCTATATCAACCCCAAGCACGACATCACTGACAAAGTGCTCAAGGTCATCAATTCAGCTAAGTAATCTGCCGTGGCACTGAGTCTCGGCCAAATCACGGAAAGTTT